>CAZIQV010000127.1:0-6068 GCA_964541275.1 uncultured Chitinophagaceae bacterium
GACGGCCCTCGCCCTCGGCAGCAGCAGGGCCGCGATCGGCCTGATCGAGCGGGAAGCCGGCCGCCGGAAATCGCTCGGCCCAATCGCTGCTGAACTCGCGCGGGAGGCGGCGGCAATCGAGTCAGACTTTCGGCAGGCTTCCTGCAACGGCTGCGATGCCGCGGCCCGCAACCACCTGCGGCAGCGGGCCAACAGCCTGGTGACCCGCGCCGCGCAGGCGGCGTTGACCGCCGCGAAGGGCGCCGGCTTTCTCAGCGGCCACCCTGCAGAACGGCTGCTGCGAGAGTCGATGTTCTTTCTCGTCTGGAGCTGCCCGCAGCCGGTCACCGAGTCACTGCTCTGCGACCTCGCCGGCCTCGCTGCGGACTGACAAAACTTTCACCGAATCTGAACTTGGCAATCCGGGGGGGTAATGTCGAGACTTCAGGGTGGAGCAGTGTTGCGGGAAATGCCCCGCTGGAACCTGCTCGATCTTCCCTCCCGAACTCCAACCCGGCTCGCGGCGCATGGACGCTCCCCGTTCCCTCGTCATCGTCAAGCTTTCGGCGATCGGTGATGTGCTGCATGGCATCCCGACAGCAGTCGCCCTCAAGCGAGCCTTCCCGAACTGCACGATTGGCTGGATCGTCGAGGGTCGCTCGGCCGACGTGCTCGCGGGCCACCCGGCGATCGACCATCTTTTCCGCCTGCCCCGGGGCTGGCTGAAGTCACCGCGGCAGATTGCCAGCCTCCGCCGGGAGGTCCGTTGCTTCCGCCCCGACGTCACGCTCGACCTGCAGGGCCTGCTCAAAAGCGGTGTCGCCGCGTTGCTGGCAGGCAGCCCGGTTCGCATTGGCCATGCCCCTCCCGAAGCCCGCGAGCTGTCGTGGCTCACGAGTAATCGACGGGTGTCGGCGGCGGCCGCCCATGTCGTCGACCGCAACGTGCAACTGCTCGCCCCGCTGGGCATCACCGCCCCGGAGATCGGCTTCGATATGCCCCACTGGCCGGTGAGCCGCCAACGCGTCGCCGGCTGGCTCGGTCCATTGCAGCAGCCGACCGCACCGATCGTCCTCAACCCGGGGGCCGGCTGGGCGTCGAAGCGCTGGCCGGCAGCGCGATTTGCCGCTCTGGCGCGGGAGGTCTATCAGCACCAGGGCGTGAAGTCGCTGATCGTCTGGGGAGGGGCCGCCGAGGAGGCGACCGCCCGCGAAATCGTCGCGGGGGCAGGCACTGCTGCCATCCTCGCGCCCCGGACAAGCCTGCAGGACCTTGGCGAACTGTTTCGGTTGTCGCCGCTGGTCGTTTCCGGCGACACCGGGCCGCTGCACCTCGCCGCGGCTGTCGGGACCCGCTGTGTCGGCCTCTTCGGACCGGTGCCGGCCGAGCGGAACGGCCCCTACGGCCCCGGACACACCGTCGTGGAACCCCCGGCCCACCTGCGGCCGCGGTGGGAGGATCGCAAGACCGACACGGCGGCGATGGCTGCCATCGGTGTCGAGCAGGTTCTTGCGGCGGTCGCTGCCGCCCTCAGCCGGGCCGATGCTGCCTGACGCCGGGCGGGGTCGGGCCGCCGGGCTATACTCTGGCATGCGCCGGCAGCCAACCAATCCGTTTTATATCGTGCTGGGTGTCGTTGGCTTCGCCTTCACGATCACGGCGGCCAGCTACTGCATGTCGGTGCTGCGGGGCATTCGTCCCGAGCCGGCCGCAGCCCAGCGAAACCATCCGCTGGAACAACTGATGGATCGCCACGGCACCAGCCTGCTGGCCGGGCAGCTGATCGTGCTGGCCATCGCCACGGTCGGGGCGGTGACGGTCGACCACTTTGCGGGCGAACGACTTCGGCGGCAGCGGCAGGCCGAACAGGCGGCCCGGGAAGCAACCGCTCCCCCCCCGGGCGGCGAAGGAAAACAGTCACCCTCCGGACGACCGATCCCGTGACCGCTGCGGCGCGGCAAATCGCCGCCCTGCGGCAGCAGATTCGGCACCATGACCGCCTCTATTACACCAAAGCGGCCCCGGAGATTTCCGACCTCGAGTACGACCGCCTGCTGAGGCAGTTGCAGGACCTCGAGCAGGCCCATCCCGATCTGCTCACCCCCGACAGCCCCACCCAGCGGATCGGCGGCGAACCGGTCTCCAGCCTGACGGCAGTCCGGCATCGGCTGCCGATGCTGTCGATTGACAACACCTACAATCCGGCCGACCTCAAGACCTGGGGCAACCGAGCCGAGAAACTGCTTCGCGAAGCTGGCGAATCCGGGCCGATCGGCTGGGTGCTCGAGCTGAAAATCGACGGCGTCGCCGTCGCCCTCACCTATCGAGAGGGCCGGCTGACCCTGGCCGCTACCCGGGGCAACGGCGTCGTCGGTGATGACATCACCCACAACGTCCGGACCATCGCCGCGATCCCGCTGGTGCTCGCCCTGCCAGAGCCACCGCCGCTGATTGAGGTCCGCGGCGAGGTCTTCATGACCAACTCGGCGCTCGTCGCGCTCAACGAGACCCAGGCGGCCCGCGGCCAGCCTCCGTTCGCCAACACCCGCAACGTGACCGCCGGCAGCATCCGGCTGCTCGATCCGCGAGAGTGTGGCAGCCGGCCGCTGCGATTTTTCTGTCACGGAGTCGGTGACACCGGAGATCTCGGCATCGGCTCGCAGACCGAACTCTACGCCTGGGCGACAGCCGCCGGCCTGCCGGTCGCCCCGCGGACCCGGCGGTTCGAATCGCTCGACGGGCTGATCGACGCTGGCAGCGACCTGATCGAACAACTGCACGAACTCGACTTCGAAGTCGACGGATTCGTCGTCAAGGTCGATCGATTCAGTCAGCAGCGGCAGCTCGGGGCGACGGCGAAGAGCCCGCGGTGGGCAATCGCCTGGAAATTTGAGAAGTTCGAAGCGACGACGACGCTGGCCGGCATCCGGGTCCAGGTCGGCCGAGGCGGCACGGTCACACCGGTGGCCGACCTTGAACCGGTTGAACTCGCCGGCACGATTGTCCGCCGGGCCAGCCTCCACAATGCCGACGAGGTTGCCCGCAAGGACATCCGCATCGGCGACGTGCTCGTCGTCGAAAAGGCGGGCAAGGTGATTCCCCACGTCGTTCGGGTCGAAAAACACCTCCGCAAGAAACGACTGGTCGCCTGGAAGCCGCCGACGGCGTGCCCGGAGTGTGACACGCCGCTGGTGCGGGACGAGGATGCCGTCTCCATCCGCTGCCCGAACGTCCACTGCCCGGCCCGGCAGCGTGAGCGGCTGAAGTTTTTTGCCTCCCGGAACGCGATGGACATCGAGGGGCTCGGCGACAAGCTCGTCGAGCAGTTTGTGGCAACCGGCCTGGTGACCGACTATGCCGATCTCTACCGGCTGACTGCTGAAGACCTGCAGACCCTCGAACGGATGGGGGCGAAGTCGGCCGAGAAGCTCGTCAAACAGATTGCCGCCAGCCGCGACCGGGGCCTCGTTCGGCTGCTCAACGCTTTGGGCATCCGGCATGTCGGCCCCCGGGTGGCGATGCTGCTGGCCCAGCGGTTTCCGTCGATCGCCGCCCTGCGACAGGCGCCGGAGGAAGACCTGGCGGCCATTCACGAAATTGGCGATGTGATCGCCGCGAGCGTGCACGACTGGCTCGCCAGTGACTACGGCCGGGGCGTGATCGACCGGCTCGCCGCCGTGGGAGTGAAGCTCGAGGTACCGGAAGCGGAGCGGGGCAGCGACGGGCCCCTGACCGGCAAGACACTCGTCGTCACCGGCACGCTCGCCGGCTACACCCGCCAGGAAGCCGAGGAGGCGATTCGGCGGGCCGGCGGCCGAGCTTCGGCGAGCGTCTCGAAAAAAACCGACTATCTCATCGCCGGCGCGGAGGCGGGCAGCAAGCTCGCCAGAGCCGAAAAGCTCGGCGTCGTCATCCTCGATGAGGCCGGTTTTGAGCGGCTAGTCGCCGGACGCTGAAAACCAGCCGGTCAGCGGCAGCGTCAAACTCGCCAGTGCCAGCCCCCAGAGCGGCTCGGCGATCAACAGGCCGATCAGCGGCCAGACGAAGACCGCCAGGCGGGCGAGCAGCCGCTGGGTCGGCAGAAACCAGACCCCGATCGCGAAGACCAGTTCCCAGGCGACGATGCCCTGACTGAGCAGATTGCAGAGATACTCCGAGGCCAGCAGCGGCCCAGTGAGGTCAACCAGCCGCCCCGCCTCGCGGGTCGTCACCCACCAGAGTCCGGTGCCGTTCCACCAGACGTCGCCCTTGAGTTGGGCAAAGACCGCCGCCGCGGCAATCACCGCTGCATGCAGCTGCAACAGTCCCAGTGAAAGGCGGGAACGAACCCGAGGCCGGGCGACCTTCCAGCCGAGCCGTTCATGGAGCCAGGCATCGACCGACAGGTGCTCACCGGCGGTGCCCGGCACCAGGCACCAGAGCAGCACCGCCAGGCAGTCGTCGGCCGGCCCGGCCAGCATCGGCCCCCGGTTGAGAAGGGCCGCCCAGCCGACCGCCGCCAGCAAGGCCGCCACAGGGGTCAGCAGACCGATGGCGAGCATGCCAAACAGGGCTGCCAGGAGCACAAACGCTGCCCAGAGAGCGGTGACACTCGTGCAGGCGTCGAACAGCGAGAAGGCCAGCGGGCTCCGCCAGGCCGCCACCGTCTCGACCGGCAACAGGCCCCCGGGCCCGAACCAGCCGGCCAGGTCGGCCGCGTAGCTGCCGCAGGCGAGCAGCCCGATTGTGCCAGCGGCCACCCGCACCGCAGCGAGCGGCCGGCTGTCAGCCGGGGTGAACCAGAAGGCCTCCCAGGTTCGGCCGAGCGAACCGGCAGCCTGCGGCGAAACCGGGGGATCAGCGGTCTGACTCATGGCGTCCCCCCGGGTGCCGCCACCGGCGCCACCTCGCGGCGGGCTTCGCGTTTGATCAGCTGCAACTCGCCACCCGAGAGCTGCCGCAGGCGAGCCTGATAGGCGACCACGGGGTCGCTGACCGCCAGCGGCAGCTGCCGCTCGGGTCGAGGCCGAATCACGACCCGCAGATCGACATCGTCACTGCCGCAGGCGGCGAAGACCGCTGCCCCGAACCCGGCTGGCAGCAGCCCCTCGCGACCCGGCTCCTGCTCGCTGGCAACGACTGCCCGCAGCAGCCGCTGCCAGCGGGCCGCCCGGGGCCCACCCGTGTTCGTGCCCAGAGCGGTCTGCCAGTCCTCCGCGCCATGGACACGAAACTCGAGCCCGTGGTCGGCGTCGGTTTGCTGCCCATAGGTGATCGGGTGGTCAAAGCCGAGGTCGAGCCAGGCCGGCACCATCCAGGGAGAATACAGCCGTCCTTTGATTACCGCGACCAGCAGCGACGCCCCGCTGCCAGAATTCCCCACCACCGTCAGCCCGAGCCCCACCAGGTAAACCGTCAACAAAACGGTTGCCACGGCCCGGGGCACCTCCGCCCAGCCGACCGGCTCAGATCTGGTTGTTGCAGGGTGCGATGGCATCATCAGGTCGGCCGTGGGGGGCGTCTGCCGAAGCGGCAACTCGCCAGCATCCGAGTGTGCTTCGAGAGTCGGGGCTGCACCAGACCCGCCGCGGATTTCCATCCGGTTTTTCTCCGACAGATTGTCGAAAAACTGCTCTCGGGGGAACTCGTCGCGCAACGGCGGCCGAGAACAGTCCGAACGTTCATGGGATTTTCGAACTGCCGGTTAGTTGCGAGTCGCTGGCTGTCTACAGCAGCCCCGGACGCACACTCTGCCACCATCCCTTTGAGCTCGCAAAAACGAACAAGCCGCCTGCCACCTGCTTCGAAGCCCGAACCGCAAGCTGAGGGAAACCGGGACCTGCAACCCCAGCACCGGATCCCCCGGGCCCGGAGGTCGACCTTCCCGGAGCTCCGGTCGAGCGGGGCAAACAGCCTCGGAACAGGGCCGCGGGAAGCCGGCCGGAAAAACCCCCGGAGAACCGCCGCTGCGAGGCCGGCTGCGTTGACACCCGGAAGGCAGCGGTTTAGTTTCACCAGTTCCGGAAATCGAATGATGAGTCCCCGGTGTGCGACAGCGGGGGATTAGCTCAGTTGGGAGAGCGTCTGGCTGGCAGCCAGAAGGTCAGGGG
>CAZIQV010000128.1:0-6027 GCA_964541275.1 uncultured Chitinophagaceae bacterium
CGAACCTCGCTGAGCCCCTCGGCGGCGGTGTTGCCGACGGCAGTCGTTTCTTCGACGCCCTTGACGTTGCCGACGGACGCCGCGCCTTGCGTTGAGCTGACACTAAAAATATTCATGCTTGCACTCCTTGCGATCCTGGGATCGAGTTCCTGTTCCCCACCGGCAAAGCTCTACGCGAAGGTGAGCCATTCGGTTCACGGGAATTTTTCGCCTGCTGCCTTCGATCTGCCCCGTTGAGTATGGCCTCGGCCGCCTTCCGTGGCGATCCGAGTTTTCCGGTGTCGGTCCTGGACACCCCACAACTTTTATCTATCGGAAGATCAGCTCGCTGAACTTGAAAAAAATTTTGCCGGCGGGCGGCCAGTCGGCATAACCGCCAAAAAACAATCAGTTTTCATTGCAGACACCGGGGGGTTGGCGAACGGGGCCGCCGCGGAATGCACTCATCGGCAACCCTGGAAACCCCCGATATGTTCACGGGGCGTTCAGGCAAATCATCGTTCGGGCGAATTCGCGGACACGGACCAGCGACGGCTTTTCGACGGACATTCAGGCCGCGAATTCCCGCCGCCGCGGAACCAGCTGGTTTTGCAGCCGCTCGACGATCGCCGAGTGCATCTGGCTGACCCGGCTTTCGGACAAATCGAGCGTGGCCCCAATCTCCTTCATCGTCAGTTCTTCGTAGTAATACAAGATGATGATCAGCCGCTCATTGCGGTTGAGGCCCTTCGTCACCAGCCGCATCAGGTCGTTCTTCTGAATCCGGCGGGTCGGGTCCTCACCCTTTTTATCTTCGAGAATGTCTATCTCGCGAACGTCTTTCGAGCTGTCGGTCTCGCACCATTTTTTGTTCAGGCTGACGAGGCTGACCGCGTTGGCCTCGATGAGCAGTTTCTCAAACTCCTCGGCCGAGAGTTGCATGTGCTCGGCCACCTCGGCGTCGGACGGCGCCCGTCCCAGCCGCGCCTCAAGCGTCTTGATCGCCTCGTTGAGCTTGCTTGCCTTGCTGCGAACCAGACGCGGCACCCAGTCCATCGTGCGGAGTTCGTCGAGCATCGCTCCGCGGATCCGCGGCACACAGTAGGTCTCGAATTTGACCCCGCGTTCCATGTCGAAGGCGTCGATCGCATCCATCAGACCGAAAGTTCCGGCGGAGCTGAGATCGTCAAGCTCAACCCCGTCCGGCAGCCGCGACCAGATCCGCTCGGCGTTGTACCGCACCAGCGGCAGATAGATCTCGATGAGCCGATTGCGGAGGGTTTCGTTCGACTGATCCCGCTTGAATTCTGTCCAGAGCGCAAGCATCTCTTCCGGCGGGGGCTGTTTGAAATCCTTCGCCACGTTGTTTCTCCTGGGATCGGTCAACGGCAGTCGGGGTCGCGACGGTGGGTCGGCAACGGCCCGAATGACGCGGGGGGAAGGTAGGCCGCAGTCTCCTCCGACACAACTTCATTTCATCGGTCGCCGCGGTCGGTTTTTTCAGAATTTCCCTGAGAATCCTTGCAGAGGCCGCAGGCTGCCCAGTCCGCGGCTGGTCGCGGCTGAAAACCTGGCCGTCGCCGCGGCGGCGTTCACCGACGGAGAGCCGAGCCTGTCTCCGAGGCCGGTTTTCGGCGTTGGTTTTCGGCGTTGCTCGCAGCGGCCCGCCTGCAGCAGCAGCCGGTTCCTGAAATCGTCAGGCGGCCTGCCCCCCGGCGTCGGCGACGGCACCGATGACTGCGAACGACTCCACCTGCGGCTGCCCGCTGAGTTCCTGCTCAGCCAACACCGCAACGCCGATTCCTGCCGCCCGCAGCCGCCGCGCGATCGCCGGGCGGTCGGCGGCCGTCGCGATGGCAATGCCGCGGCCTCGGTCGAGCAGCGGCCGCACCGCCCGCCGAATGCCGACGAGCAGCTCCTCGACGGCGATCCGCTCGGCAGCGGCCTGCGGTGTGGCGGCAAGCTGCTCTGCCGCTGACGGCGTCAGCCGAATCACCGCCAGACGGCCATCCGCTCCCCGCAGCCGCCGGACGATGCCGCCGGCGAGATGCCGCCGCAGGTGTTCGGCAAGCTGCTCGGGATCGTCGGTCTGGGCGGCATGATCGGCGAGCGTCTCGAGCAATCCGGCCAGTGGCTTGATCGGCAGGCCTTCCCGCAAGAGGCACTGAAGCGTCCGCTGCACCGTGGCCACGGAGACCACCCCCGGCACCGTCTGCTCGACAACGGCCGGCTCCGTCGCCCGCAGCGATTCGAGCATCCTGGCGGTTTGATCGCGGGAGAGCAGCCGGTCGGCATGCGGCCGCAGGGCCTCCTCCAACCGCCGGCCGATCGCAGCCTCGCCGGCAAACGTCTCGCCGCCCCGGACCGCCACCTCGTCGGCCTCGGCCGGGCTCCCCCAGCGGGCTGTCCGGCCTCCGAGCGTGAAACCCGGCCCCGACGTCCGCCGCCAGCGACGGCGGGTAACGTCGTCGCCGGCAGCCGGCACAAGCAGCCAGCGGCCGGCCGGCTGATCGGCTTCAAGGATCGGCTCACCGTCGAGATCGACGGCCCAGCACCGCGGCGACAGGCCGGGGTCGTCGCGGATCGTCGCCGCCGGGATGAGCAGACCGAGTTCCTCGGCGAGCTTTGCCCGCAGGCGTTCAATCACCGCCGGCAACGCAGGCTGCTCGCCCGCCGCCAGGTCGGCGAGGTCCCGCCCCAGCCGGAGCACCAACCGGGTCCGGCCGACGATCGCGTCGACCGGCGACGCGTTCGAACGCCCGCCGCCGCGGCCAGGCTCAGCCGGCGGCGTCGCTGGACCGCCGCGGACCAGCCAGGCGGTGACCAGCACGCCGCCGGCCATGACCACCAGCGGCACCGTCGGCAGATCGGTGAGGGCCAGCAGCCCAAGGAAGACAGCCGTCACCAGCAGCATCGCGGGGCGGGCAAAGAGCTGGCGACCGAGCTCCCGCGGCAGATCCTGGCTGCTGGTCGACCGCGACAGCAGCAGCCCGGTGGCCACCGAGAGCAGCAGCGAAGGCACGGAACTGGCGAGACCGTCGCCGATCGTCAGCCGGGTGTAGAGCCCGGCAGCCTCTCCTGCCGGCAGGCCGAGCTGGCCGATGCCAATGGCAAAACCGCCGACGAGATTGACCAGCACAATCACGACGCTGGCGACCGCCTCGCCACGGACAAACCGGCTTGCGCCGTCCATGCTGGCATAGAACTCAGCCTGCCGCTGCAAGTCGGCCCGCAGCCCGCGGGCCTCCTCCCGCGAAATGCCTCCACCCGCGACCTCAGCGTCGATCGCCGCCTGCCGACCGGGCAGGCCGTCAAGGTTGCAGCGGGCGGCCACCTCGCTGGTGCGGGTCGCCCCGGACGTCAGCACCACGAATTGGATGACCGCGATGATGGCGAAGACGACCCCGCCGACAACAAGATTGTCGGCCGCCACAAACCGGCTAAAAGCTTCGATGACCTCGCCGGCCGCCGCCGGTTCGCCTCTGCCGGCCTCGGCGAGAATCAGCCGGGTCGTGGCGATGTTGAGAACCAGCCGCACGAGCGTGGCGGCCAGCAGGAAACTCGGGAATGCCGCCATTTCCATGGGAGTCCGGGCAACGACCGCTCCCAGCAGGGCCAGCACGGCCACCGTCAGGTTGGCCGCGAGCAGCAGATCGACCACCGCGGCGGGAACCGGCGCAAGCACCACCGCCACCGCCAGCAGCAGCGCTGCGGGAACGGCCAGGCCGGCCGCCTGACTGGCGAGGCTGCGGGAAATCGCGGCAGTGCCCGGAAACCGGTCCATGACGGCCAATCGGCTCAAGCTCAGGTCTGGTAAGGTGACGGGCCGGGACGGTAGCCGCAGCGGCCGGCCGCTGTCCAGTTGGCTGCCGGCGGTTCCGCTCCGCCGCATCCACCCTTGCCGCCCAGCCTGCCCAGCCCCCGCCCTCAGCCCAGCCAGGTCGATGAAATTCCGCCGCGACAATGTCGATTTCGACTATCCCGACAACTGGACCGTCGAAGTTGACGATGCGGCTGAAGCGGGGCTCCAGCTCAGCGTGTCGGCCCCGGACGGGGCTTTCTGGTCGCTTTCGCGACAGCCGGCGGGAAGCGATCCCGAGGAACTGACCGAAGCGGCCGTGCAGCAGCTGCGGCAGGATTACCCCGACCTCGACAGCGAGCCGGCGGATGAGCTTGTCTTCGGCTGCCGGCTTTCCGGGGCAGACGTCAATTTCTCCTGCCTCGACTTGACCAACACCGCCGCCTTCCGCTGCCTGCAACTGCCCACCGCCTGCTACGCCATCTTCTGCCAGGCGGAGGACCGCGACTGGCAGCAACTGCACCATGTCTTCAAGGCGATGACCGCGAGCCTCGTCCGTGGGCTGGCCGCAGAGCGTGGCTGACGCCCCGTAGTCGGCCTCCGATTTCTGGAATAGAGTGCGGCAGCCGTCGCAGCTTCTCCGACCGAAAGGATTTCATGGCCTGCATCGCCGACACGCTCGCCGCCGCCCTCGCGACCCTCAGCGGCCCCGGGCTGCCGCTGTTTGCCGCCACCGGAGCCGCCCCCGCTCCGGCCGGCGAGGGACCGATCCAGGCGATCCACTGGGCCGCCTTCGCCGTCTTTGTCACGGTGCTGCTGGCCCTTGACCTGCTGGTCTTTCACAAGCACTCGCACGAGCCGTCACTGTCGGAAAGTGCGTTTTGGACCTGCATCTGGTCGGCGCTGGCGTTGTCCTTCAACGGGCTCGTCTGGTGGTGGCTGGGGAGCGACGCGGCGATTGAATTTCTCACCGGCTATCTCGTCGAGTGGTCGCTGTCGATGGACAACGTCTTTGTCTTCGCGGTGGTCTTTGGCTATTTCGGAGTGCCGCTGAAGTATCAGTATCGGGTGCTCTTTTGGGGCATTCTGGGGGCGGTGCTGATGCGGCTGACGTTCGTGCTGGTGGGGGCCGAACTCGTCGAGCGGTTCCACTGGATTCTCTGGCTGTTTGGTGGCTTCCTGGTCTACACGGGGCTGAAGCTCGCCTTTTCGCATGAAGACGTTCATCCCGAGGACAACCTGCTGCTGCGGTTCTTCCGTCGGTTGATCCCGGTGACCAACAAGCCCGCCGGCGACAGGTTCTTCATCGAGGAGGAGGGCCGCTGGGTGGCGACACCGTTGTTTCTGGTGCTGCTGGTGGTGGAAAGCACCGATGTGCTCTTCGCCGTCGACAGCGTGCCGGCGATCTTCGGCGTGGTCGATCAGAATGCCCACTACTTCAGGTTTGTCGTCTTCACCTCGAACGTCTTTGCCATCCTCGGCCTGCGGGCACTCTATTTTCTGCTGGCCGGGGTGATGGATCTGTTTCGGTTCCTCAACTACGGCCTCTCGGCGGTGCTCGTCTTCGTCGGCGGCAAGATGATCGCTGAAGCGGCCCGACATACCGAATGGCTGGCGGAATTCGGCGGCTGGGACGCCCACGCCGAAGGCCATCTGGTGCCCCCCTGGGCCTCGCTGGTGGTGATTGTCGGGCTGATCGGCGCGAGCATCGCGGCGTCGCTGCTGTTTCCTGAGCCGAAAGAATCGCCAGCGGAACAATCAGCTGCCGACGACGGTTCCCGCCCCACGGCCTCCTGAAGGCTGTCGGCCCAGATCGGCATAGAGCACCTCGTGGGCGGCGGCCATCTGCTCCGCGAGGTGACACTCGCGGGCGCGGGCATGGCCGGCGGCGGCCAGAGTCTGGGCCCGAGTCGGGTCAGCCAGCAGCGTGGCCGCCACGCGGGCCAGGTCGGCCGGGTCGCCGGGCCGATGGGTCAGGCCCGCCGGCTGGTCCGTGGCGGTGCCGAGCAGCTCAGGAAAAGCCCCGGCATTCGGGGCAACGACCGGCACCCCGGCAGCCATGGCCTCGATGACCGGCAGGCCCTTGGCCTCCGGGACAGGCGTCGGCATCAGAAACAGGTCGATGGAGGTGAGCAATTCGAGCTTGCCGGCCCGGTCGACCTGTCCCCGCCAGTGAACCCGGTCGGCAACGCCCAGTTCATCGGCCAGCGCCAGGCAGCCAGCCAGATAGGCCGCCTCGGCCGGCACGG
>CAZIQV010000129.1:0-5998 GCA_964541275.1 uncultured Chitinophagaceae bacterium
CGCTCCGCAGTCTAGCTGTCCGTGGAAAAAGCCATCCATGGCCATTGCCCGCGAATGCGGGCAAACGCGAGTCCACGTGGGCAACACCCGAAAACGCCGGAGGGGTTGCGGGTGTGCCGAGCGTTGCACCCGGCGGCAACAGACGGTTTCCCAGTCGGCGAGAATCGGCAAGAAGATATTTTTCGAGGGGTTGCATCCCTCCCAGTCATTCTGTGAGGATTGGGTGAAGAATATCTGTCTTAAATGAGGGGAGAATGCGATGTTTGCGCTCGGCGTTAGTCGGGAAGGCCGATCAAAAACGGGGTTTACGCTCATCGAACTGCTTGTCGTGATCGCCATCATCGGGGTGCTGGTCGGGCTGCTCCTACCCGCCGTTCAGCAGGCCCGGGAGGCGGCCCGCCGGGCTTCATGCACCAACAAGCTCAAGCAACTCGGGCTCGCCCTCCACAATTTCCACGACATCAACCTCGGGCTGCCCCGCGGCGGCTTCAACGGCGGCGCTAACAACGAATCGTGGGGCTGGGGCGTCTACATTCTGCCGCAGCTGGAGTTGAAAAATCTCTACGACGACCTCGACCCGATGAATCGCCGGCTCCGCGACCTCGGCGGGACTGCCGCTGACCGGGCCCTGGCGCGGATCTCGCTCGACGGCTTCCGCTGCCCGAGCGACCCCGGGCAGGACATCAACTCACAACGCGACCTCGACGGTGCCGGCTGGCCGGGCGGGGCAAACGGACGGATTGCCACGGCGAACTATGTCGGCGTCTGCGGCACGCTGCATGTCAGCGATCCCAACAACAACGGCGTGCTGCACAGCGGCCCGGAGTACACCGGGGCGTTTCCGCCCCCCGACAAGGACCTCTGGGTCGGGCACAACTTTAAGAAGATCAGCGACGGCCTTTCAAAGACGCTCATGCTCGGGGAACGGACCTGGCGGTGCTGGGCCGGCGGCTGGGCGGGCAACCGCAACCCGACCGGCCAGGGGCCTCGCGGCGCCGACTACACGATGGGCAAGGTCAACATCGCCATGAACGGCCCGATCGGGAGCAACAATAACGGCTGTCGCCAGAGTTTCTCCAGTGAACATCCCGGCGGGGCCCAGTTCAGTTTTGCCGATGGATCGGTGGCCTTTGTGAGCGAAAATATCAACATCACGACCTACCGGCGGCTGGGGCAGCGAAGCGACGGCCAGACCGTCGTCTTTCCGTAGGCACCGCCGCTGAGGTGCGGTACGAGCCCATGCTGCAGCAGCCCCGCCGACAATCGTTTCCGCCGGACTGCCAATTGCTTGCGAGGGAGAGGACGCATGACCGCAAAACACCGTCGACTGTCACCCGGCGCAACAGCAATCCTGCTGGCGTTCCTGACGACCGGCTGCACCGGCGGCCCGGCCGATCAGCCCGACTTGGGAAAGGTCACCGGCACCGTGCGGCTTGACGGGAGCCCGCTTGCCGATGCCTACCTCCGCTTTCAGCCAGAGTCCGGGCGGCCGTCAACCGCCAAGACTGATGACAGCGGCGTGTATGAACTCAACTACACCTACAAAGTAAAGGGAGCCAAGGTCGGACCGCACACGGTGCGAATCTGGACCTTCGAGACCGGCAGCGATCCCGACACCGGAAAGCTTACGATCCTCGCCAAAGAGCGGGTGCCGGTGAGTTACAACGCCGAGACCACATTGCGTGAGGACGTCGCTCCCGGCGATCAGGTGATCGACTTTGATCTCGATGCATCGCTCGGAAAGATCATCCAGCGGCCTCCGAGTTGGCAGTGATCCTCCGGGCGAGCGAGGCCGCCGAGACCGGCATACCCGACAGCCGCCACTGACGCTGCGTGAGGTCAGGCCAGCCCGGCAAAGGCCCGGCCCGAGCGGGCATGATCATGGAGCCGCGGCAGCGGTGCCAGCCGCGGCCCGAGATCGGCAAATTGCTCCAGCCGGCGCAGGACCTCGGGGGCACCGAGGCTGTCACCCCAGGCGAGCAGACCGCCGCGGAAGGCGGGAAAGCCGAGCGCGTGGATGACCGCCAGGTCGATGTCACAGCCGTCGCGGACGATGCCCTCGTCGAGCACCCGCAAGGCCTCCAGCAGCATCGGCAGAAACAACCGGTCGGTGATCTCCCGGTCGGTTGCCGGTCGCTCGGGCAGCCGGTACGGCTCCAGCAGCGTGGCCAATTCTTCATCGACCGCCTGCCGCCGGGCGTCGTGACCGACGCCGCGATAGCGGTAAAAGCCGCGGCCGGTTTTGCGTCCCAGCCGCCCAGCCTTCACAAACGCCGGAATCAACGGCGAGGCGTCGATGCGGTCGCCGAAGGCAGAGGCCATCACCAGGCCGGCATAAAACGCCGTGTCGAGGCCGACCATGTCGTAGAGTTCCAGCGGCCCCAGCGGCATGCCGAACCGACGGGCAGCCCGGTCGATGCGGGCCGCGTCGACGCCCTCCCGCAGCAGTTCCACCGCCTCGTGCAGGTAGGGCGTGAGCACCCGGTTGACGAGAAACCCGGGACTGTCCTGCACCACGACGGGACACTTGCCCAGCCGCTTGGCATGGGCGACGACGGCGGCGACGGTGGCGTCGCTGGTGGCCGCGCCCCGCACCACCTCGACGAGCAGCATTCGCCGCACGGGATTGAAAAAGTGCATGCCGCAGAACCGGCTCGGGTCGCTGAGCGCTGCAGCCAGCGTCGCGATCGGGTTGGTCGAGGTGTTGGTACAGATAATCGCGGTGGCCGGCACGGTCGCCTCAATTTCGGCGAGCACCCGGCGTTTGAGATCGGTCCGCTCGATCACGCTTTCGATCACCAGGTCGGCCGTCGCCGCGGCCGCCAGACTTGTTGTCGGCAGCAGCCGCCCGGTCAGTTCCCGAACCCGTTGTGGGTTGGCGGCGGCGAGCCGCCGGTCCCAGGCCGCCTCGTCGACGATCTCGGGCACAGCGCGGGCCAGCGTGTCGGCGTCGATGTCGACCAGCGTCGTCGTGAAGCCCGACCGCAGATGCCGGGCAACGATGCCAGCCCCCATGATGCCGGCGCCGACCACGGCCGGCCGCATTGCGTCGGCAGTCGGCTCGGCCGATGCCGCGGCCGCAGCTGCCGCCAGGCCGCTGTCCCGCCGGTTCCGTTCCCGCAGCCTAAAAACCCGCACGAGCTGGCGGGCGACCGAAGATCGCGTCAGCCGGACAAAGGCCGCGGTTTCGGCCGCAGCAGCCGCCGCAGCGTCGAGATCGCAGCCGTCAAGCAGGGTCTGCAGGGCCGTCAGCGGTGCCGGATAGTGGCCACCGGTACGGCCGAGAATGGCTGCGGCGGTCGTTGCCTCGAGAAACTCGCGCTCATGCGGGTCGAGCTGCACGGCGGCCGCTTGCCGGCGGCGTCGGGTCAGGTGGCGGCCGTCAGCGACGGCCCACCCGAGGAGCTGCAAGGCCGCCTGCCTGGCCGCAGCCGGGGCGACGCAGGCATCGACCAGGCCGAGCATCGCGGCCCGCCGGCCGTCGACCGGCTCGCCGGTAACGACCAACTCACTGGCCGGCCCCGGGCCGATCAGCCGCGGCAGCCGCACCGTGCCCCCCCAGCCGGGAAGCAGGCCGAGCTTGACCTCCGGCGCCGCGAGGCTGGTTCCTGGAGCATCGGCGGCCACCCGGAAATCACAGGCGAGGGCCAGTTCCAGCCCGCCGCCGACGCAGACGCCATCAATCACCGCAACGGTCGGCCACGGAGCCGCCGAGAGCCGGTCAAAGAGTCGCCGCCCCCGGTCACAGATCGCGATCACCTCGGCCTCCGGCAGGTCCCAGAGCCGGTCAAGCCGGTCGATGTCGGCACCGGCCAGAAACGAGCCGGGCCGGCCTGATTCGACGATCAGCCCGCGGGGCGGCTGCCTCTCAAGGTCATCGAGCAGCCGGCGAAGTGCGGCGAGAAAGGCCGCGGTCATGACATTGTGGCGGTGTCCCGGAACCACGAGCGTCGCCACGGCGACATCGCCGGGCAGGCGGTCGACCGTCAGGCAGGCCGGCTCGGCGGTCGGTTCGGTCAGCGTCATCTTGGTTTTGCCGAGCCGCGCGGGGGCGACACCGGCTGGCTGTCGCTCTGCCCGCACGGAGATCGCTTGCTCCGAGACTGAAAACCGCTAGTGTATCGAGAGTTTTGGTGCCTGCGGGAGGCCAACGCGGCGAACCACCACCTGGCGGGATCGTTCGCTGACCGTCGCAGGCATGCCCCCCGACAGATGAGCAGGTTGATGGCAAAGCGATTTGATGAGGGATGCCGGTTTGACGGCCGGAGCCAGGTGATCATCTGGCTGGTGCTGGTTGCCGTCGGAGTCTGCGGGCGGCTTTGGCAGCCCGCCTACAACGTGACGCCGCTGGCGGCGATCGCCCTGGCGGCCGGCTCGGTCCTCTCGTCGCGGCTGGCGGCGGCGGCGGTTCCCTTGGCGAGTGTGATGATCAGCAACCTCGCTCTCTTGCCCTACGACTCTCCCTGGATGGCGGCGGTCGTTTCCGCCGCGATCGCCTGGCCGGTGCTGCTCGGCGGGCTGATTCGCCGCCAGGGCTGGGTGGCGGTGGTCGGCGGGAGTCTTGCCTCGTCGCTGGTGTTTTTTCTCTCGACCAACCTTGCCCATTGGGCATTGACGCAGCAGTACCCGCACTCGCCCGCCGGGCTGGTAGCCTGCTTCACTGCGGCTCTGCCGTTTTATCGGTGGATGCCGGTGGGGGATCTCGGCTGGAGCCTGATCGTGTTCGCCGGTCTCGCTGCTGCCGGACGCGTCGGCTCGAGCGGTCGATTCGGCCGGTTCGCTCCGGCTGTCATCCGCCGGGATGAACAGGCGGCCGAAGCCGAGCAGTCGCTTGACTGAACCGCCGCCGGCCCGACAATGCAGTGCTCGGCAGGGCCATGTCGCCGCGGTGACACGGCAGCCGCGTTCGATCTCCGCGGGAATGGCGGAATTGGCAGACGCGCTAGGTTGAGGGCCTAGTGGTAGTAATACCGTGCAGGTTCAAGTCCTGTTTCCCGCATTGTCTTTTCTGGGGGTCCGGTGATGAGCGACACGCCCGAGGGTGGTGCTGAGCCGGCGGCGGCTTCGGCGAACGAAGCGACCGCGGATGCGGCTGCAGCGACCGACGATCATGCGGTCGAGCGGACCGCTGCGGCGGTCGCCGACAGCATTGACAAAAGCGACAGTGACGAAAAAACCGGGGCACCGGGCGGTCGCCGGATCGCCATCGGCACCCAGCGGACCGGTGTTCCCGGCAGCCGCCTGTCGCCGCGGTACACCTACGTCACCTCGGCCGACCGGCCGGTCGCCCAGCAGCCTGCTGCTGCAGTTGCGTCGCCTGCCGCCGCTCCGACTGAGTCTCAACCAGTCGCTGTCGACGCCGCGACGCCCGCGGCCCAGCCGGCAGAATCCCCGCAGCGGCCCGGCGGCCGCGACCGGCGGCGGGGCCGCCGGCCTGAACGCGACAACAAGGCCGCGGCCTTCACCGAGGCCCTGCCACCGCAGAAGCGGGTGGCCGTGCCGAATCTGCGGCAGGATCTCGATGAGGACCTCGAGGATGACTTCGAGGCGGCGCTGGCCGGCGTCGAAGTCGACAGCTTGCTCGACCAGGCGGCTCTGGTTGACCAGCCGATTCCTCCGGGAACGAAGGTCGAGGGGACGGTGCTGGCAATCGGTCCCGACACCGCCTTCATCGATCTTGGAAATCAGCGGCAGGGCGCCCTGCAACTTGCCGGAATTCTCGAGGAAGAGGGCGAACTGCCCGCGGTCGGCGCAGTCCTGGAACTGTCGGTCGGCGGCCGCAACGACGACGACGGGCTCTACGAGGTCGCCCCGGCCAACCGCGGCGTGGTCGTCGAGGACTGGTCGCAGCTTGAGGTCGGCATGATCGTCCAGGCCCGCTGCACCGCGGCCAACAAGGGCGGACTGGAATGCGAGGTGGCCGGACTGCGGGGCTTCATGCCCGCCAGCCTGGTCAGCCCCTGGCGGATCGAAAACTTTGAGGAGATGGTCGGCCAGA
>CAZIQV010000130.1:0-4206 GCA_964541275.1 uncultured Chitinophagaceae bacterium
ACTATGAAAAGCCGAGGTTTTCATAGCTCCGCAGGTCCCCATTGGCGACATCCTGCCGCCGGGAAGGGCGTCGGTGGGGAAGACCGTCACCGCTTCTCCCGGTTTGCCAGTCGCTTTTGCGACCCGCCCGCGCTGCCAACCTGCCGGCCGTCGCCTTTCCTGGTTTTTCGTTGCTACACTCACGACACAACACTCCTCGTTCCGCAGAGGCTCGATGGCTTCGGTTCTTGACACCATCGTCAACCGCAAACGGCAGGAAGTGGCAGCTGCCCGGGCCGCGGAGCCACTCGCCAAACTGGAAGCACGCCTCGCCACCGCGGCGTCGCCGCGCGACTTTTTCGCCGCCGTCGCCGCTCCCGGCAGCATCCGCCTAATCGCCGAATTCAAACGGTGTAGCCCCTCAGCCGGCGAAATCCGGCCCCGGGCCGAGCCCGCCGAGATTGCCCGGGCCTACGCCGCAGCCGGCGCTGCGGCTCTCTCGGTACTGACCGATGGTGCAGGCTTTGGCGGGTGCCTCAGCGATCTCGTCACCGCCCGCGGGGCAGTCTCACTTCCGGTGTTGCGGAAGGAGTTCATCGTCGATCCCTACCAGGTGGTCGAGGCTCGGGTCTCCGGGGCCGACGCCGTGCTGCTGATCGCAGAGTGCCTCGATGATTGCCTCCTGCGAAGTCTCTACCGACAAGTCCTCGACCTTGGGATGACACCGCTCGTCGAACTGCACGATGCGGAACAATTGCCGCGAGTCCTCGACCTCGGGGCCACCCTGATCGGCATCAACAACCGCGACCTACGGACCATGACCACCGACATCGGCCATGTGCTCCGCCTGCGGGATCGGGTGCCGCCGGAGTGCGTGCTGGTGGCCGAGAGCGGCATTCGCCGACGGGCCGATGTCGAACGGTTGGAGGCGGCGGGCATCGAAGCAATGCTCGTTGGCGAGTCGCTGCTGGCGAGCCCTGATCCGGCCGCCGCCGCCGCTGCGCTGCTCAACCGCACGGCTGCCTGCTGACAACTCGCGAAACGGCCATCCCCGGCAATCCTGACCGGCACCCGCCGCAGTTACCGACTGACTGCCTTCGTCGTTTCTGCCAAAGGCAGGGCCGGCAGCCGCGGGCGGGGCTGCCGATCGTCGCATTCTGCCTGCGGCGGGAGGTTCTTCACCGCCGGCTAGGTTCTGTCTGAAAAGGCTACCGTTGGCCCGAGAGCGAGCTGCTTTGGCCTCTGGCAAGGACGGCGAAGCAGCCAGATTTGCAGATCTGGCGATGGAGCCGGACGTAGCCAGAGGGTAATTGAGCCGCTCGAAGCCAGGTACTGAGTTTTCAGACAGAGCCTAGGACTCGGGCGGGTCGCTGACGAAGCGGTAACCGGCACCGCGAACGGAGAGGAAATGCTGCGGCTTCGACGGGTCAGCCTCAAAGGCCCGACGGAGATTAAGCATGAACGTATCGACCGTTCGGGTCGCCGGAGCCCGCTCCATGCCCCAAACGTTTTTTAGTAACTCCGCCCGCGATACCACCATCCCCTCGTGCTCAATCAGATAGCGGAGCAGTTTCATTTCAAGGGCCGTCAGCCGGACCAGTTCGCCGTCGCGACGAACCTCCCAGGTGTCGAAATTCACCTCGATCCCACCGAATGCGAAGGTGTTGTCGACGCGGGCCAGAGTTTCAGTGCCGCTGTTGCTCCGGCGACTGAGCAGGCTGCGAATCACCGAGAGGAGCTCGTCAAGATCGAACGGCTTCTGCAGATAGACATCGGCTCCCGCGTCAAAACCGCGGATCCGGTCCTCGACAAGGGTTCGGGCAGTCAGCATCACCACCGGCACCAGGCTGCCGCGTGATCGCAACGTCTCGCAGACGGTGTAGCCGCTCATTCCCGGCAGCATCAGGTCGAGGACCACCAGGTCGACCTCGGGCTCGTTGCGGTCAAGGACAGCCAACGCCTCGGGTCCTTCGGCCACTGCCGTGACAGTGAAGCCCTCAGAGGTCAGGTTGTACTTGATGCCGATGGCGAGATGGCTCTCGTCTTCGACGAGCAGGATGTGCGGCATGACGACATGGAATTGTACCGCTCAGAGCGGCCGCCGACGTAGCCATGGTGACAGAACCAGACCCAGGCGTCAGCCACGGTCTCGGCAAAGGGCCGGAACTGGTAACCAAGCTCCCGGATCGCCCGCTGGCAGGAGAAGTTGTGCTTCAGCATCGACATGCCCGCGGCGGCGGAGTTGACCGGCGGTTCGCGGCGGAGCACGGCGGCGGCGAGGTCGCCGAACCAGCCGGCTGTGCGAACCGCCAGCGGCGGGGCGTTGCCCAGCGGCGGCCTGCGGCCGGTCACTTCGGCAAAGATCTGCCAGGCTTCAAGGTACGTCAGCGGGTGCCCGCCGAGGATGTAGCGGCGGCCGGCCTGCCCACGGGCCGCCGCCGATTCGATGCCGGCGACGACATCGCGGACGTCGACAAAGTCGTTGGCCCCGGGTGGTGCCAGCAGCCCCTTGCCGCTGCCAACCTCCAGCAGCATCCGGCCACTTGAGGGTTTCCAGTCCCACGGGCCGATCATGTAGACGGGGTTGACGATCACGGCGTCGAGACCGCGATCGACCTCGGCGAGGACCGCCGCCTCGGCGTCTCGCTTGGTGACAACATAGGGGCACTCCACCATGCCGCCCGGCGGTGTCTCCTCGTCGGCGGGCCGGCCATCGGCCCTCAGGCCGAGGGCGTCGACACTCGAGACATGCACCAGCCGGGCTCCGGCCCTGCGGGTGGCGAGAGCGAGCCGAGCCGTTCCTTCGACGTTCACGCGGTGCATCGCTGCACGCTGCCGCCAGCCGCAGTGGACAACCGCAGCGGAATGAATCACCAGGTCGGTGCCGGCGACAGCCTGCTCCAGGCTCGCCGTGTCTTCCAGTCGGCCCGCCCAGACGTCGACCGGCAGGTCGGCCAGTGAGCGGTCGATGCCCTCTTGGCGGGGCCGCATGAGGACCCGAACCCGCCAGCCCTGCTCGAGCAAACGACGGACGACGTTGTTGCCGACCAGGCCGGTGCCACCGGTGACGAGGCAGGTGCCCCGGGCGGCGGCGACCTGACCGGCTTGAGGTGAATTCATGGCGATCAACTGAGCACACTCCCAGGCCAACTGGTCAACGCAACCGCCGGCCGCCTCCGTCCGGTCGCCCCAGAGACAGCACCGCGCCGCCTCCTTCTCGTGTAATCGGAAATTCACCCCTCGCAACTTTTATCAGGGCCGCCCCGACAGAGGGGTGCCGGCATTGACGGTTTTCCCGACTGCAAAAGAGAATCAGTGCGGTGGCAGGTGAAGGCGATCGCTCCCCGGCTGCGACCGAGGAAACCTCAGGGTTGCATCAACGGGTTGCCAGGAGTCGCCGCGTGCCAGACGTCGCCATCGAAGAAGTTGTCAGCCGCGGCCAGCAGCGGCGGTTCGTCGATCTCCCCTGGCGAATCTACGCCGACGATCCCTGCTGGGTGCCACCGTTACGACTGTCGCAGGAAGAATTGCTCGGGTTCCGTCCGCACCCGTTCTACGAACAGAACCGCAGCCAATCATTCCTTGCCGTCCGCGGCGGCCGCGACGTCGGCCGGATCACTGCCCTCGTCAACCGCGGCCATGTTGAGCGGTATCAGGAAAACCGGGGGTTCTTCGGTTTTTTTGAGACCGATGACGACCCCGACATTGCCGGGGCGTTGTTTTCGGCCGCCCGCAGTTGGCTAACCGGGCAGGGCATGACCGCGATTCGCGGCCCGGTGAATCCGTCGCTCAACTACGAGTGCGGCCTGTTGATCGAGGGCTTCGACACCCCGCCGTTTTTCATGATGACCCACAACCGGCCTTTCTATGGGCGGTTGATTGAGGGATGTGGATTCGGCAAGGTCGAGGATCTCTATGCGTTCTGGGGCGAGATGTCGATGCTCGAAGGGATCGACTCGAAACTCGGCGTCATGGTCGAGGGGGTCAAGGAGCGGTTCGGGGTGTCGGTGCGTTCGCTCGACCGGTCGCGATTTGCCGCAGAAGTGAAGATGTTTCTTGAGATCTACAACGCCAGCCTCGCCGGCACCTGGGGCTTCGTCCCGCTCTCAGCCGGTGAGGTTGATCATATGGCTGCCAGCCTCAAGCACCTGATCGTGCCGGAACTCTCGCTGGTCGCCGAGGTCGAGGGCAAGCCGATCGGCACCGTCTTCTGTCTGCTCGACTACA
>CAZIQV010000130.1:4216-5976 GCA_964541275.1 uncultured Chitinophagaceae bacterium
CGGATCAAAGCAATCGACGGCCGACTGTTTCCGTTCGGCTTTTTGAAACTGCTCTGGAACAAACGGGCCATCAAGCGGATGCGGGCGATCAGCACCAACGTCATCCCCGAGTACCAGGCCTGGGGTGTCGGCCTGGTGCTGCACGCGGCCTTGGTGCCCCGGCTCTATGACTGGGGCATGAAAGAAGTCGAGTTTTCTTGGGTCCTCGAGAGCAACCATCTCTCCAAACGGACGCTGGAACGGGGCGGGGCACTGGTCACCAAGAAGTACCGGATCTACCAGGACGACCCGCCGCCGGCCGCCGGCTAGCGGGTCGTCTGCTGGCTGCGGGTGACGGTGCCCGTCGTGGTGCTGGTCGTCGTGCGGCCGCTCTGCCGAACGATCGTCCCGCCGCCGACGCCACTGACGCCCCCGAAGGTCATCGTCGGTCCCGACCGCCGCGAGGAACGGGAATAGCGACCATAGTACTGCCTGACGCGACGGCCCTGACGCTGGGCTCGCTCCCACCGCATCGACCCATAGTTGACCCCGCCGAGGTTGAAGGTGCGGTAAGGGTTCCGCGGACTGACCGCCTCGGCGGAACGCGGAACGGTCAGCAGCATTCCAGCAGTCAGCGTCAACAAAATCATGATGCGGTTCATCGGACATCCTCCGTCAGTCGAGTCATCTCGGTCGCAGCGGCCCACCGCCGCCCAATCTACCCTCGCTTGTTTGGGAGGCAGAATCAACCGGATCGTGTGGTTTTTTCTCCAAGGGTCGGCGGCGTCCGCTGCGATTTTCCACCGCCAGGCGGTTCCCGGCCTCGAGCCGCCCGGCGGGTGTTCCGCCAGCCGGCCGCAGACCGGCCCGCGGCCGCTCGCTGCGTGCGCTTGACCCCATGCTCGACTGATTGCCACGAAGCGGGCCGGAGTCGTCGCTCACTTCCGGCCTGCCCGCTTGGGCCGATAGCCGATGCTCTTCCGCTCGCGGGACACTTTGGCTCGGCGGTTCCCGCGGCCGGTCCGACCGCCACGGATGTGGTCCCCTGAGGTCTGCTCGGTAAGCATCCGGGTCGCTTCCCGTCGCTTGCGGTCAAGGGCCTCCCGCGGTGGTCGCTGCGGGATCAGGCAGTCGCAGCCCGAGCCGATCAGATCCTGCCGGCCTGCCTGCTCGAGGGCCCGGCGGACTTCAAAATAGTTTTCCGGCTTGAAGAATTGCAGCAACGCCCGCTGCATCCGGCGGTCGCGGAGGCTCTTGGTGATCGTCACCGGCTTGCCGGTCAGGGGGTCGAGTCCGGTGTGATACATGCACGCGGCGATATCGAAGGGACTGGGAATAAAGTCCTGAACCTGATCGGGGCGGTAGCCGTTTCGCTTGAGGAACACCGCCAGGTCGATCATCTCGCCGATGCCGCTGCCGGGATGGCTGGCGATGAAGTAGGGCACGGTGTATTGCCGCTTCCCGACCCGGCGGCTGGCCTTCTTGAAGGCCTTGTCGAACGCGAGATAGTCGTTGGCCGACGGTTTTTTCATCAGCTCGAGCACCCCGGGGTCGGTATGCTCCGGGGCCACTTTGAGGTGGCCGCCGACATGGTGCTCAGCGAGTTCGGCGAGATATTCCGGATCGCGGCGGGCGAGGTCCATCCGCACACCGCTGGCGACGAGCACCCGTTTCACCCCGGGGACGGCCCGAGTCTCCCGCATCACCTGCTTCAGCGGCCCATGATCGGTCTCGAGCAGCTTGCAAATGGTGGGGTGAACGCAGGAGAGCCGCCGGCACTT
>CAZIQV010000131.1:0-5931 GCA_964541275.1 uncultured Chitinophagaceae bacterium
CCGTTTGCCGGTGGTGCCGAAGTTGTTCGGATTACCCGCCAGCGGCTCGCCGAAATGCCAGAGCCAGATTCGGTTGACGATCACCCGGGGAGTCAGCGGATTCTCGGCGGAGGCCACCCAGTCGGCGAAGGCCCGCCGCCGCCCTGTGACATTTTCGGGAATCGCCGCCGCGATCTCGCCGCAGGCCGACAGGACTCCGGGCGAGACTGGTTCCGCCGGCGAGAAGGGATCGCCTCCGGAGAGGATGCAGGTCAATTCGATGGTCCCGGTCGGGTTGGCCGGCAGCCGGACCGGTTCGTGAACCCGGTTTCGGTCGGGCGTCGGCCCGCTGTAGACCGACAGGGCATACGGTTCATAGCGGTCGAGGGACCACCGCAGCCGCTCGATGCCCTTGCGGGCGACCCGTTCAAGCTTCATCTCAGCCGGTGTCAGGCCGACGTGCCGCGGCGGGAACTGATCTTCAGGCACCTTGGCTGCCAGCATTCGCCGGCGGGCCGTGGCAAAGAGGCTGCCGCCGATGTTCTGCTCTTGAATCCCGGCAACCGCTTCATCCCAGCCGGCGGCGTCACCGTCGTGTTCCTGGAACCAGCGGGTAGCAGCGGCAAGCTGGAGGCGGTCAATCCGCTCCAGTTCCGCCTCATAATCAGCCCGGCGGGCTTCGAGTTCCCAGCGTTCCGCAAAGCCTGCGATGTTTTCCGCGGGCAGAAAGGCCGCCGCCCGTTCGGCAATCTGGGTTGTCGCAAAGACCGCCTGGATCGCGTAGTAGTCGCGGGTCGGTACCGGGTCGAACTTGTGGTCGTGACACCGGGCGCACCGCAGCGAGTGGGCCAGAAAGGTCTCGCCAACGCTGTTGGTCACGTCGTCGAGGAACCGCTGGCGGGCAACCTTGGCCACCTCCATCCCCGTCAGTTCCCAGGGGCCCATCCGGAGGAATCCGGTGGCGATCAGGTTCTTGGGATCATTCGGATCGATCTCGTCACCGGCAAGCTGCTCGCGGACAAACTCGGTGAACGGCTTGTCGTCGTTGAAGCCGCGCACGAGGTAGTCGCGGTACCGCCAGGCGTTGCCCCGCTCGTAGTCGTTGGCAAATCCCGACGAATCGGCGTAGCGGGCGACATCGAGCCAGTGCTGGGCCATCCGCTCGCCGTAGTGCGGGCTGGCCAGCAGCCGGTCGACAACGTCCGCAAAGGCTGCCGCATCGTCCCGCGGGTCGGCGACAAAGGCCTTGAGCTCGGCCGGTGTCGGCGGCAGGCCGGTGAGGTCGAAGCTGACCCGCCGCAAGAGCATCCGGCGGTCGGCCGGCGGGGCAACCGCAAGGCCTTTCGGCAGCCGCGCGAGCAGGAAGGCATCGATCGGGTGCGTGCCGGGAGTTGCCGCCGGGACCGGCGGTTTGGTCAGTGGCTGATAGGCCCAGAGGCTCTCCGGGTCGTACCGCCGCTGGTCCCAGTCAGCCGAGAGGCCACCCGAGGTGGCCACCCGGATGCCGTCCTCAACAGACCACTCCTGTGCAAACCTTTGGCTGATTGCGGCAACCTGATCATCGTCAGGCCAGGGAGCCCCCGCCGCGATCCATTGCTCCAGCCAACCGATCTCCTCGGCAGTGAGCCGGTCGGCATCTTTGGGCGGCATCGCCGAAAACTCGTCGTCGTCCCGGCCGACCGCCCGCAGCAGCGGGCTGGCAGCAGGATCGCCTGGAACGATTGCGGCCAGGCCGCTGTCGGCCGGGCGGGTCAGGCCGGCCCGGTCGGTTAGGACCAGTCCCCCTTCGATCGACCCGCGGGTCCCGTGACAGCTGCCACAGCGAGCTGCGAGCAGAGGCTGGACCCGGCGAACGAAGAGCTGTTCGGCCTCGGTGGCTGTCTGCTCCCCGGCAGGGGCAGCAACCGCCGCAGATGCGACCGCCCAGAGGATCCCCGCGAGGCTCCAGTTGAAGTTCGATTGGGGTGCCATATCGATTCCAGTTCGCAATCAGGCCGCCAGAACCGCCGCCCTGAGCCTCGCAAGGTGACCCGGCACCGCGGAAAACGGGTCCTCGGCCGCCTCGTATTCAACTGCCACAAACCCCTGATACCCGGCATCGCGAAGCAGCCTGACAACCCGCTGGGGGTCGGCCGGCTCAGCAAGCCCGCGACGCTGTCGCCGAACCTCAACCTTGTACTGCACATTGACTGCATATGCCGCACAGCGGGCCAGGTCGTCGTAGATGGTTTCCGAGTGAAAGTTGCCGGTGTCGAGACTGATGCCGAACCAGCGGCTTTTCACAGCTCGCACAATCTCCAGGAGTTCGTCGGCCGTGGTGACCAGCCCGCCGTGGTTTTCCAGGCCCAGCATCACGCCCCGTGAACCGGCGTAGTCGGCGGTCTCTTCCAGGGCCTCGATGCAGAGGCGGCGAGCCTGCGACTGACTCAAGTCCTTCGGAACCGGCCCGGCGAAGACCCGCACATGCGGCATGCCGAGCAGGGCAGCCCGGTCGACCCACTGCTTGACGTCGGCGATCTCCTGATCACGAACGACACCGGGCGGCCGGGCAAAGTTGTTGCCGACTGCTGTGCCGCTGAGGCCGATGCCTCGCAGGAACGCCTGCCGGCGGAGTTCGGGCAGGCCGGCATTGAGTTCGGCCGGATCGAAAAAGTAACTCGTCAGCTCCGCGCCGTCGCATCCGAGATCGGCCGCGAGGTCGATGAACCCGGCCATTGTCAGGGCCCGGTCGGCGTCGGCCGGCTGCTGCGGCTTGCCCCGCATCCAGCGGAAGAATTTCCGGAAGCTGTAGGCCGCCAGCGCAAGCCGCAGCCGTGGCGGGCCGGGCCGAGTGAACGGCTCAATCGCCAGCGCCCGGTTCCCCGCAGCCGCAACAGCTGAGAAGGCCAGGCCACAGCCCAGTCCGAGAGCGGTCCGTCGGGATGAATCGGCTGCAAGATGCATGATGGTTGGGGCTCCTGAGAGCGAGCGGCTCGACGACGAGATCAGAACATCGGTTGAGGTTGCGGCCCGGGTTGGGCAGTTTCTCACACCCAGACGGTGGCAGCCGCAGGCGGGCCCGCGAATCCTGAAATAGACAAAACGTTGACAAACCAGATGATCAGCGACTCAATCGCCACCCGGCTGATCAAGCCGAGGAATCTCGGCCTTGCGGTACCGCCAGCCCTTGACGTAGGCGATCAGGTCTCGCATCGCCTTCGGCGGCAGCTGCCGCTCAAACCCGGCCGGCATCAGTGAGACGCCGCTTGCCTCGCAGGCCTCAATCTGCCTCCGGGGGATCGTCTTCCGCTTCATCTGCTGCATCAGGAGGGTGACCGAATCGCCTTGGCCCTCTTCGAGGAGGCCTTCAAATGCCTGCCCGTCGGTGGTCAGCACGACGTAACGGAAGTAGGCGGCGTCGATCGCCCGGTTGGGATCGAGAATGGCGGTGAGCACCTGCTCGGGCGTTTTTGTTCGCAGGTCTGAGATATCAGGCCCGACTGCCGAACCCTCGCCATCGAGCCGGTGGCAGGCGGTGCAGTGCTGTGTAAACAGGTGCTTGCCTGCGGCGAGATCACCTGGCGTTGTCAGGGCCGCATGGTAGCGGTCCCAGAGTTCGGGATCTGACGCGAGGCCGCCCGCAGCCTGCAGCTGCTTGGCCCGGGCCGCCACGTCTTTGTCGGGATGCCGCAGCAGCCGCTGCCATGAACCGGCGTCGATGAGCCCCAGGGGAATCTGTTTCGCTTCGATTGCGGCGATCAGCCTCGGGGTCCAGCTGCGGTGTTGCAGCAACACCCGGATGGTGGCGGCGAACGCTGCTGGAGGCAGTTCGGCCAGGCAGGCTGTTAGCCGAGCCGCGTCAGCTTCATCTCCAAGCCGTCGCAGGCCCTCGACGGCCGGCTTCCAAAAGCGGGTATCCCGCCGCTCGATAACGTCGCGGCACATGGCGAGGGTCTCGGCCGAGCGGTCATTCTGGAGGCGTATCCAGGCGGCACGCCGCCGGTCCGCCGGGGACCCGCGGTCGCCGGCAAGGTGTCGGTCGCGTGCGATCCAGGAATCGATCAACGACAGTTCTTCGGCGGATCGGTCGGCGAGCAGCTGCTGCCAGCTGTGGTTGCCTGCTGCGACGCCGGCGGAAAGACTCTCCCAGGCAAGCTGGCGTGCCGCGGGCGGCCCCACCGCCTTGAGAACTGGAAGCACAACCTCAATATCGCCCTGCCAGCCGCACCGCTTCCAGAGCGGCTGGCACATCGCGGCCGTGTCGCGTGGCCGCTCAACCGGTGCGGTGAACAGCCGCCTCGTGAGTGACGCTGCGTATTGTTGCGGCACCAGCGAGATCGCCTTGGCGAGCCATTCGCGGTCGGTGTCCGAGTCGGTTGGCCGGAAACGGGCGGCAGTGGCCAGCGCGTCAAGCGTCGCGGCATCGACCGTGGCTGCATGGTCCAAGAGCCACTGGTATCGCACCCGCGGGTCGCTATCAGCGGCGAGTTGCTCTCGGAGGTTGCCGATCTGGTTGTCGGGGTCTGCAATCGCCGTGGGCAGCAGTCTGACGACCTGCCGACGCAGATCGGCGGAGTCCGCCGCAGCCGCCCGAGACAGGTCATCGCGGGTGAGCATTTGCAGTGAGTGCACCAGCCACAATCCGCGGATCGGACCGTGTCGGCTGCTCAGCCCGTCTCCTTGGAGCCAGCGTTCCCGAACCGCTTGGGCAAGCCGCTGTCGGCCTTCGGCACCAAGCCTGCCGGACCGCTCAAACAGCAGCCGGCCGGCGGTCGTCCGCTGCCAGCGATTGTCGCTACCGAGCCTGCGGATGAGTTCCTGATCGGTCGCCGCCGTCAGATCGTCAGGCTGCTTCGCCGCCGACCGCGTAGAGCCGGCCGGCACGATCCGGTAAATCCGGCCGGCCCGATCACCCCACCGCAGATCGGCCCGGTTGCGGAGTTCGACCGGCATCCAGTCGGGGTGTTCAATCACCGCTCGGTGCATGTCGACAACATACAGCCCACCGTCGGGTCCGTCGCTGAGGGAGACGGGACGAAACCAGGGATCCCGCGAGGCGAGAAACTCGCGGCCGGCCTCGCCCCGCTGGGTTTCTGGCACCAGCCGGTCTGCGACGGTTTGGTACTGCTGCACGAGCGATCCGGTCGGCTCGCAGGCAAAGAAACTTTTGTCGAGATCGCCTGCCAGCAGATCGCTTTCGTAGCGATAAACTCCGCAGGCGGCGGTGAACTGCCCGGCATGCAGGTTGCTCGTTGTCCAGGCGTCGACCAGGGGAAAGACCCGGCTCTGCTCGGCCGCTGGCATCACGGAGACCCGCCACTGGGCAATCGGCAGCAGGGGGTTGGCCTGCACCTGCGACACCTCAGCCATCAACAGTTCGCAGGGATTGCGATTGCTGCAGACGTACCGCCGAGCCGCCGCATCCTGATGGAAGCCGAACTGGGAATTGCCTGCGACCGGCTGCCAGCCACCCCCGTGGGGATCAAACTCAAAGTCTCGCTGGCTCAGCGAGACCGGCTGTTCGCTCGCGGGCCAGCGCGAGTCGACGCTCTGCACCTTGCCCCCCCGTAGTCCGGTGGCGATGTGAATACGGTTTTCAATGGTCAGCGTCGGATGATTGGCCCGCAGCTGTTCATTGCCGTCGGCAAAGCCGGTGAACCAGGTTGTCGCCGTCACAGCCCCGGCCGCTTCACCGTCGGTCCGGTCCGGTCCGGATGATTGGGGCTGTTGCCTCATCAAGACGATCTTGTCGGCGAGCGTCACGATTGCCCCGTCGCCAAAGAGCTGCAGGCCCGTCGGGAACAGCAGGTTGTCGGCAAATACCTCGGCCTGTTCGAAGAAGCCGTCATGGTCGGGATCGGAGAGAATCTTGATCCGACCGCGGAACTCAGCCAAGCCGGCAGGGTTGGCAGCTGGCGGCGTCGGGTAATCGCCCATCTCGACAACCCACATGCGGCCGCGGGCGTCGAACCG
>CAZIQV010000132.1:0-5915 GCA_964541275.1 uncultured Chitinophagaceae bacterium
TTCGGTATCCGAACCCTTTGGCATCGACGGCCTTCCTGCGGCATTCAGGGGAAACCCCATGATACCCCCGCAGGAAGGGGCTTCTCGCTCGCCGTGAAAAAATTTCAGCCGTCGCCGGGGAGTTGAGCCGCGGTGAGTCGACCGGCGGCACTGCCGGAAACACCCGAGCTGTTCCGCGGTTCCGATCGCCATGCCAAAGCGTGGGCGGGCTTTCTCCACGGTCTGTCAGGCTATGCGACGGAGGGCGGAAAAAGGCTCAATTATTTTTTTGAGCCTCTCGGGGCAGGAGGCTCGCATTCCTTAGGTACAGGACCCGTGAAAGCCCCGGAGCGGGCTTGGGGATTCCCGGCCAGACAACGCGAAAGGATCTTCGATGCCCCTCGTTCAATGCCCCGAATGCCGAGCCGACGTCAGCGAACAAGCCAGCAAATGCCCGAAGTGCGGCCACACCTTGCGGGAGGCTACCAGGACAGTTTTTGGGAAGGTCATCAAGTACGGCTTCATCGCTTTCAACGCGGTGATGGCACTCTGGCTGATCAGCGGGCTTGGCAGCGCCGGGCAGGCGATTGAGGGCATGGGATCGGATGCAGAACGCGCAGGGGCCACCATCGGCACTGCGATTGGAGCGGGGCTGATCCTCTTCCTCTGGTTTGTCGGCGCGGTGATCGGCGGCTTTGCGGTGCTTCTGACGCGTCCCAAAGCCTGAACCTCCGGAGTCCCTGCTGTGGAAATTACAAAAGAAACCGTCGATACGATGCGGCGGCATCCAGCTGTGATCGGTCTGGCGTCGGTGCTGATTTTTCCGCTGGGGCTGTGGCTGGTGTGGACCCATCCGACCTGGTCGAAACAATCCAAATGGATCTGGACCGGGGCCATCGCCTTTGTGGTGCTGATTTTCTTCGCCACAGGCGAGGACCAGTCTGCATCAAACGCCTCGGGCGGGCAGGCTTCAAACGTTGCAACAACGGGTGGCGGCGGCAGTTCGGCCGGGACGCATGCCGTTGGGAAGCCATTCGTGCTCGGCAACTATCGGTACACGATTGCGGGCGTCCGCTTTACACCCCAGATCGGCAAGTTTGTCTTTGGAACATTCATGGGCAAACGGGCGGCCCCGGGAGCAACCCTCGCGGTGGTGACCTACACGATCGAAAACATCGCCAATGAGACGCAGACCGTCTTGACGGACGATTTCACGCTCAGCGATTCAGCGGGCCGGACATACCGTCCGTCGACCGACGCCAATGTCGCCCTCTTGCAGGAGTCTGACGACAAAGACTTCATCTTCTCGCAGCTTCAGCCAGGCGTGCCGCGAAGGATGCGGCAGGCCTTTGAGATCCCGCAGGAAGCGGCCGAGTCTCGCCTGTCAGTCACGATTCCGGAAAAAGGGATGTGGGCTTCGGGAAAGGCGGTGATCGTGGTCAAGCCTGCGGCAGACAGCCCGTAGGCGAATCGGGGATTGGTTGGCATTCCGGCCGCAGCCTGCTGGTACCCCGGCGAGGGCGGGTCTTTTCCCCGGGAATTGCCCCGCTCTGGCGGGCAGCGATTTGGCGGCCGATCAGCGGTCGGGGGCTCGCCCCGTCCACCACGGCTGCCAGTCGGGCTCCACATCTGGTTACCGGTTTCAGCGAGCCGCGTCGGCTGCAAAACCTCCGCCGGCTCAGCGGCCTGCTGCGAAGCGAGCAGCGACCTTCTCCGCTCACTGGTTGCGGGGCGTGGTTTTGTGCAGCCCGAAGGCAGTTTCTGTGAATCTGGCTTTCGGCCAAACCGCAGGCATCATCGTTGTCGGGTTCTCAATACGCCCGGCTGGACTCGAACCAGCGACCCTGGGATTAGAAATCCCATGCTCTATCCGACTGAGCTACGGGCGCATTCCGTTCAGTTTAAATCTTATCGTTTAGGCAAGGATTGTTCCCAGCCGCCCCGTCCCCCTCCAGAATCGTGGTGAGAGAAGCTTTGCCGGGCGGAGCGGGACCACTGATTATCCGGGTCGAGGCCGGTGCGAACTGCGAGAAATCGGTGATCCCGCGCGCGATTGACGATCCCCCGTCGATGTCACCGCGTACCTTTGGAATATGCAATCAAACACAATCACCAAACTCGCCACGTTCACGGTCAGCGTCGCGTGCCTGCTCCCGAATGCAGCCACCACGGGTGCTGCACCCACTCACCCAGTTATCGACGATGAGGCCCTCGCCCGGGAGTTCGTCTCCGGCTTGGCAACGATCGTCGATCAAGCTGGAGGCGAACCCGGATCGGCCGCGATCAACTCTCGGGAGGCGGCCCGGCAACTCGTTGCCGCCGCGGGCCGGCAGGTACGGCTGCCGCCGTCGCCAACCCTCTGCACACTGAGGCCGGAGGAGTCGCTTTACGAAGCCGTGATGCCGGCGGTCGTGGTCGTCGGATCGATCTATAAGTGCAACAACTGCAGCGACTGGCACCTCGGCGGCATGGCCAGCGGCTGGCTGCTGGCCGACAACGGCCTGGTCGTCACCAACCACCATGTCTTCGGCGAAGACAGCGGCCACCGTTTCGGCGTGATGACCGCCGACGGAGCGGTCTTTGCCGTGACCGAAATCCTTGCCGCCGATGAGGCAGGCGACGCCGCCATTGCCCGCATCGATCCCCGCGGCCGCCGACTCCCTGCGCTGCCCCTCGGCGGCCAGCCCGCCTGCGGCGATCCCGTCACCGTGATCAGCCACCCCGCCGGCCGCTTCTACAGCCTGACCAAGGGTGTTGTTTCCCGGTTCCATCGGGAGCCGAACCACGCGGCAGCCGCCGCCAACCGCCAGTCCGCGGCCGGCGGCGGACCTGCCGCGACGGCTCAATCGGTCTGGATGAGCGTCACCGCCGACTTTGCCGTCGGCAGCAGCGGCGGCCCGGTGTTCAATGCCGATGGCGAGGTGGTCGGCATGGTGTCCCGGACCTTTGCGAGCCAGGCGAAGCGGACCCACCGCCGCTATGGCAACTTCGGCAGCCAGATGGTCTTCAAAGACTGTGTCTCGCTCGACACGCTGCTGCGGCTGATCGACCCGGCCGACTGACCCGCTCAGGCGTGAATTGCCCGTCCGGCAGCGGCGAGGGCGGCTTCCTTGAGCGTCTCCGGCAGGGTCGGGTGGGCGTGGCAGACCCGGGCGATGTCCTCGGCCGTCGCCCCAAAGCTCATCGCCGCCGCCGCCTCACCGATCAGATCGCCCGCGGCCGGCCCAATGATGTGAACACCAAGGACGCGGTCGCTCGCCGCATCGGCAAGCAGCTTCACCTTGCCGGTCGTGTCGTTGATCGTGCGGGCCCGACCGTTGGCCCGGAAGGGAAAAACACCCTTGGTGAACGCGACCCCGTCGGCCTCGAGCTGCTCTTCGGTCCGACCGACCGCGGCGATCTCCGGATGGGTGAAGACCACCGCCGGGACCAACCCGTAGTCGACATGGCACCAGCCCGACTGCATCGCCTCGACGCAGGCCACGCCATCCTCCTCGGCCTTGTGGGCAAGCATCGGTCCCGGGATGCAGTCGCCAATCGCGTAAATGCCCGGAGCGGCTGTCCGAAAGACGGCGTCGACCGGAATCCAGCCGCGTTCATCGGTGGTCAGCCCAACCGTCTCCAGCCCGATGTCGTCAGTCGCCGGCTTCCGACCGGTCGCCGCCAGCACCCGATCGCAGACAATCGGCTCGCGGCCCTCGCATTCGACGACACACCCGGTCCCGTCGGCCCGGGCCGACGTCACTTTGACACCGAGCTGGATGTCAAGCCCCTGCTTTTTAAACAGGGCCAGCGCGTCGGCGGCGATTTCACCATCGATGCCGGTAAGAATGCGGTCGAAGAACTCAAGCACCGTGACCCGAGCCCCCAGCCGTCGCCAGACGCTGCCGAGTTCGAGGCCGATGTAGCCGCCGCCAATCACGACCAGATGCTCCGGCACCTCGGGAAACGAGAGGGCCTCGGTGCTGGTGCCGACCCGGTCGCCGTCGGGGACGATGCCCGGCAGCACCACGCTACGGCTGCCGACAGCCAGGACGATCCGCGGAGCGGCCAGTTCACTCGTCGTGCCGTCGGCGGCGGTCACGGTCACCCGGCCCGGCCCGGCGAGCCGCCCGGTGCCCCTGACGCGGATGACCTTGTTTTTCGCCAGCAGGGCATCGATGCCTCGGCAGAGGGTCTGCACCACATCTGCCTTGCGTTTCATCATCGTGGCCAGATCGAGCGAGACACCGCTGACGGTGACCCCGTGCTCGGCCAGTTCGCCGCCGGCGAGTTCGTACTTGTGACTCGACTCAAGCAGGGCCTTTGAGGGAATGCAGCCGACCCGCAGGCAGGTGCCCCCGAAGCGGTCTTCCTTCTCGATAACGGCAACCTTCATGCCAAGTTGCGCCGCCCGAATCGCTGCCACGTAACCGCCCGGGCCGCCACCAATCACCACGAGATCGTGTGCCATGTTCTCCTCGGAATGGCCGCCGTACCGGCGGGTTGCTCAGACTTCCAAAAGCAGCCGGGTCGGATCCTCGATCAATTCTTTGATCCGCTTGAGGAACGTTACCGCCTCGCGGCCGTCGACCAGCCGATGGTCATAGCTGAGAGCGAGATACATCATCGGGCGGATCACCACCTGGCCAGCAACCGCCACCGGCCGCTCCTGGATCGCATGCAGGCCGAGAATGCCGCTCTGCGGGGGGTTGATGATCGGCGTGCTCATCATCGAGCCGTAGACGCCGCCGTTGGAAATGGTGAACGTTCCGCCCTGGAGTTCCTCGAGTTTCAACTTGTTGTCGGCCGCCCGCCGGGCAAAGTCGCCGATCGCCTGCTCAATGTCGGCGAAGGTCATCTGCTCAGCGTTGCGGAGGATCGGCACCACGAGGCCTTTGCCGCCGCCGACGGCGATGCCGATGTCGCAGTAGTCACGGTAGACGATGTGCGGATCGCGAAACTCGGCGTTGACCTGCGGCACCGCCCGCAGGGCCTCGACGGCGGCCCGGACAAAAAACGACATGAAGCCAAGCTTGACCCCGTGCCGGTCGGCGAACGAGTCCTTGAACTTCTTGCGCACGCTCATCACCGCCGACATGTCGACCTCGTTGAAGGTCGTCAGCAACGCCGCCTCACGCTGGGCCTCGACAAGCCGCTCAGCGATCCGGCGACGGATCGGGCTGATGAGGACCGGCCGCTCTGCCCGGCTGGCAGCGGGTTCCGTCGCCAGGGAGGTGGTCCCAGTCAGCGGCGCGACCGGGGCGGCCGGCCCGCTGGCAGGGGCCGGCGTCGGCAGCCCGCCGGAGACAGCCGCCACCGCGTCGCTTTTGGTGACACGTCCGCCCGGTCCCGTCCCGGCCACTGACTGCGGCGGCACGCCGGCCTCGCCAAGCACCCGAGCCGCTGCCGGCATGACCGGCCCGGTCGCCGCGGCCGCCGGTTGCACCGACCCGATGGTGGTACTGCCTTCGCGGCGGCGAACCGCAACTGAGGGCGGTGCCGGCGGCGGAGCGGGCGGTGCCGGCGGCGGCGCCGCGGGCGACGTTGCCGGCGGCGGTACCGCGGCTCCGACCGCATCGAGATAGCCGATCACGTCGCCGACGTTCGCCTGCTCGCCCGCCTGTTTGAGGATTTGGCTGATCACCCCGGCGGCCGGCGCCGGCAGTTCAACCGTCGCCTTGTCGCTCTCAATCTCGACCACCGACTCGTCGGCGGCAACCTGCTCCCCGACCCCCTTTTTCCAGGTGCCGATCATCACCTCGGTGATCGACTCACCAACCTCTGGAACCTTCAGTTCAATCGCCATGGAATCCTTTGCCATTGAGGGGAGTCGGTCTCGGGAAATCAGCCGGTTGTCGCGGTTGCCGGACGCCGCGGCTGTCGGCACAGAGCATAGCAGACCCTAGGTTCTGTCTGAAAAGGCTACCGTTGGCCCGAGAGCGAGCTGCTTTGGC
>CAZIQV010000133.1:0-5856 GCA_964541275.1 uncultured Chitinophagaceae bacterium
CCGCGGCCACGCCGGCCTCGCGGGTCTTCTCACGGGAGGCCTGGCGGCTGCTCGCCGGTCACCTGCCAAAGGTGCTTGCCGACGGCAACGACTTGGAAGCCCGCGCCGCGGTCCAGCAAGGAGCCGCGTGGGCCGGGCTGGCGATTGAAAATGCCATGCTCGGGGCCGCCCATGCGCTCGCCAATCCGCTCACCGCAGCCCACGGCGTCGCCCATGGCCAGGCGGTCGGCCTGATGCTGCCGCACGTCATCCGCCTGAACGCAGCGGTCGCAGCAGCCGAGTACGCCGACCTTGCGGCGGTCGCCGGGCTGGCCGACTGCTCGGCGGGAGGCCTCGCTGACTGGATCGACAAACTCCTGCTGCGGGCAGGTCTCGCCAGATCGGTTCGTCAGGCCGTCAACGGGCAACCGGCAATGATCGACCTCGATGCGCTGGCGGCTGATGCCGCCAAACAGTGGACTGGCGGTTTCAATCCGAGACCCTGCACGCAGGCGGACCTGCTGGCGGTCTATCAGGAGGCGGCAGGCTGATGGGTGTCCCCAGAGCGATCTGCGCGTGGCGGCGGCTGACGGCAGGCGGGCTGGCCATGCTGGTCGGCTCGGTCGTGGTGGCTGCCGCAGAATCACCGACGACAGCCGGACCTGACGCCTGGCCGGTGTTCCGCGGCTCACCGGCGGGCACCGGCCGCTCGGAGGTGACCCTGGCCGCCCCGCTTGCCGAGCACTGGCAGCGGCGTTTCGACGGCCGGGCATTCACGGCGACGCCGGTGATTGCCGCCGGCCGGATCTATCTGGGCGACCTCGACGGCCGCTTCCTCGCCCTGTCGCTGGAAACGGGAGAAACGCTCTGGGAATTCGTCTCGACCGATTCCGGCTTCCCCTCAGCGGCTGCCGTCTCGACCGACCCGGACCTGCCATTGGTCGTTGTCGGGGACGATCTCGGCGTGATCCGGGCCTTTGATCGCGCCAGCGGCCGACTGGCGTGGTCGGTCGCGACCGACGGCGAGATTTCGGGGGGTCCGACGATCCTCGCCGACCACCGGCCGCCGCTGGTGCTGGTCGGCTCCCAGGACGCCACCCTGCGGTGCCTGCAACTCGCCGACGGCAAGACTGTCTGGAACCACGAGATCGCCGACCAGATTCGCTGTTCACCGACCGTCGGCCAGACGCCGGACGGGCAGCGGGTGTTTCTGGCGGGCTGCGACGGCAGGCTGCACATCATCGATGTCGACTCGGGTGAGTCCGTCGCCGAAGTCTCGCTGGGCGGTCCGACCGGCACCACGCCGGCGGTGGCCGGCCCGCGTCTCTTTTTTGGCACCGAAGGCGGAACCTTTTTCGGGATCGACTTCCACACCGCAAAAGTGGTCTGGGAGCAACAACCGGCAGGCGGCGGGCTGGCCTACCGCTCGAGCGCGGCGGTCGCCGACGGCCTGGTGGTGGTCGGCTCGCGGGGCCGGGTCGTCGAGACCTTTGCCGTCGACGACGGCAGTCGCCGCTGGCGGCGTCCCCTGCGGGGGCGAGTCGATGCCTCGCCGATCATCGTCTCGGTCACCCTTCCGGGTGAGCCAGCGGGACGTGCCATTTTCGCGGTCATCGTCGCCGACGCTGCCGGCGAGATCGCGATGCTCCGCCTGCAGGACGGCGAACCCTGCTGGCAGTTTGCTGCCGGCGGCGGGTTCGCCGGCTCGCCGGCGGTCGTCGCCGACAGGCTCGTCGCCGCCGCCGAGGATGGCACCGTCTGGTGCTTCCGGTCGACACCCCGGCGGGAGGCTGGGAACTCTGGCGGGTAATTGCCGTCATCCTGCCCGCGACCGACAGTCCCCCGGGGTCGATGCCGATTCTCTGAAAGCGGCCGGGCCGCCTTTTGCCGGCCTCACCGCCGGAATTGGCAGGAATCTCCGGATGCGGTGAAAATTTTCGGCCCCCGGCAGAACCAGAATGCGGCGACGCCCGTATCATTTGATGCGCCCGGGCGGCAGTTCCGTCGAACTGCGGACGCTGCGGGCGGAGGAGGAACATCACCATGGCCCGAAAAGATGCACTTTTGAACCTCCATGCCATCCTCGTACGGCGGCGTGATGCCCTGCGACGGGCCCTTGCCGGCGACCTGACGCTGCTGCGGGAACTCCGCAGCGAGTCGCCGGGGGATGTCATCGACGCGGCCGTCGACTCCGCCCAGGACGAAATCAGCTCGCAGCTCGCCGAGGTTGAAGCCCGGGAGCTCGGCTCGATCGAAACGGCGCTGGAGCGAATGAGGGAAGGCAGTTACGGCAACTGTGAGGTCTGCGGCGGCAAAATTCCGCTGGCCCGGCTGCAGGCGTTGCCCTACGCCACGATGTGCATCGGCTGCCAGCGGGATGTCGAGACCGAGGGGGCCCGCTTTGCCGCCGAGGCCGGTCGCTCTGCTTCTTGAGCGGAAGCGGTCCTGCACAGGTTCTCGCGGAAACCGTCCCGCCACGCCCCGGGGGGTATACTTGCCGGCGGCGAACGGATCACACGGAGACGGAGACGGGCGATGGTGGCGGCCAGGATCGGAGGGGGGCAAGCCCCGGCGAGCATGATCGCCGGCGTCGGATTCGGAATCGTTTTGTTCGCCGCCGCCGCCGGTGCCGAAGAGCCCGGCGAATCGCTTCGACCGATCCAATCGGCAGCCGTCGGGCGGGCCGAGCGGATCGATCCATTCAGCAGCAATCGGCTCTCCGCTGCGGAGCGGGAGCGGCTTTATGACGAGGTCGCCCGCGACGCCCGCGAGTTTGAGCGACAGGGGAGCCAGTTGCGGCGGCTTTCGCTGCTGCTGCGACCTGCGGTGGTCCATATTGACGCCCGCAAAACCAGCCGCCGGGGCCGGACGTCCCGCGAGGACGAAGAGGAGGCCGGCTCGGGCGTGATCACCAGCCTGGCCGGACGGACGGTTGTCATCACCAACCGGCATGTGATTCACCGCGCGGAACTCGAAAACATCACGATTCGCCTCGACGACGGCCGGGAGATCAAGCCCGCCCGGGTCTGGACCGACGCCGACACCGACATCGGCGTGATGCTGCTCGAAGAGAGGAGCCTGCCGACTGCCCGGCTCTCCCCCCGCGACAGCGTTCAGATTGGCGACATGGTGCTGGCGATCGGCAGCCCGTTCGGCCTGGCCCACTCGGTCACCCTCGGGATTGTTTCGGCGAAGGGCCGTCGCGACCTCGACCTCGGCGAGGGAGGGATCCGCTTCCAGAACTTCATTCAGACCGACGCGGCCATCAATCCGGGCAACAGCGGCGGGCCGCTGGTGAATCTCCGGGGCGAAGTGGTCGGCCTCAATACCTGCATCGCGAGCAACTCTGGTGGCAACGAGGGCATCGGCTTTGCGATCCCGATTCCCATGGTGATGTTTGTCGCCCGGCAACTCGTCGAACAGGGAACCGTCTCGCGAGCCTATCTCGGCGTCGCCCTCGACAAAACCTTCTCCCTGGCGACAGCCCACCGGCTGGGCATGGTCAGGCCGGTCGGCGCCCGGGTCACTGGCATCACGCCGGGTTCGCCGGCGGAGACGATCGGCCTGCAGCCAAACGACGTCATTCTCGAGTTCGGCGGCGAGCCGATCGATGACGACGACCACCTGGTCAGCCTTGTCAGCATGACGCCGACCGACGAGCGGGTGCGGCTGCGGGTCTTCCGGAACGGCCAGCCGCTGTCGCTGGAAGTGACCGTCGCCTCACGGGACCAGTTCGAGCAGCAGTAGCGGCAGCTTCACTGGTGGGAGATCGTTGCCAGCCGCTCGAGAGCCGCGGCCGCCGTTCCGCTGTCGATCGCCTGCTCGGCCAACTGGCGGGCGGCCGGCAGGTCGTCCCCCCGCCCCGCCGCCCACAGGACCGCCGCGGCATTGAGGACCACGATGTCGCGGCAGGGTCCCCGCTTGCCGCCGAGCAGGTCGCGGATGATGGCGGCACTGGCAGCCGCATCGGCGGCGACGAGCTCGGTCCGGGCTGACTCGGGGGCTGTCCTGAGTCCGAATGTTTCCGGGCTCCAACGCTGCTCACTCAGGCCCACCGGGGTGACCTCGATGACGCGGGTTGGAGCAAACAGTCCCACTTCATCGACGCCATCCTCCGACCAGACGATCAGGGCCCGTCGTAAGCCGACCAGTCGGGCGGCCTCGGCCATGGCGGCCTCGGCTCCGCGGCGGCCGACCCCGATCACCTGGACCGCGGCAGCGGCCGGGTTGCAAAGCGGCCCGACGAGATTGAACACGGTCGGCCGGCCGATCTGCCGGCGGAGCGGTCCGAGCACCGCCATCGACGGATGATGGGCGGGCGCAAAGCAGAAACAGATTCCGGCCCCCTCAAGGCAGGCCCGGGTGACGTCGATCGGAGCGTCAATTTTCACGCCGAGTTGCTCAAGGACATCAGCCGAGCCGGTCCGGCTCGAGACCGCCCGGTTCCCATGCTTGGCGACGGGCACGCCGACCGCGGCGACGACAATCGCGGCGGCCGTCGAGATGTTGAAGCTCCCCGACCCGTCGCCGCCAGTGCCGCAGGTGTCGACAATCGGCCCGGCCACAGCGGCCTCCAGCCGCCGCATCCGCCGGTGGAGGGCGTCAGCCACCCCGGCCACCTCGGCGGCGGTTGGCAGCCGGTCGGCCGATTGCCTGAGCCAGCTTGCGAAATTGTCCGGTGCGAGCTCCCCGTCGAGGACCGCGTCGAGCCGCCGGGAGATTTCAGCCCGGCTGAGGGACCCGCCGACAGCCTCGGCTGCGGCGGCAGGGGCGTTGAATTCGGAAGCCGGCTCGGTGTGCATCAGAGGCCCTGCGGATTTCAGGAAAAAAATGGCGGCAACAAGCCATCTCCGAGATTGTGATCGCGGCATCCGCGAGCCACGACCGCGGACTCTCAAGGATATCGAATCACCAGGGACCGCACGAAGGCAGACGGAGGCGGCGGGGTTGTCCGACGGGGTCGATCGGTGATTCCCCGCCCGGGTTTGCCAGCCGAGATTGCCGGCATCCTGCCACCCGTCGGGTTCATCCACGTGCGGTCTGTGCAGGCATCGCGGTGGCCTTCGTCAGCGCTCGATGCCCCGGAACAGGATGGGGCCGTGCCGGTCGAAGCCTTTTCCGTGACCGGCCTGTTTCCGGGCACAAAGGACAACGCTAGGATTGCCGCATGCCGCGCAAGGTGATTATCGACGTTGACCCAGGAATCGACGACGCGATTGCGGTCCTGATGGCCCTGTTCGACCCGCGGCTGGAGGTGCTGGCGGTCACGGCCACCGGCGGGAATGTGCCGGCTGAGCGAGCGTCGAACAACCTTCAGGCCCTGGTCACCTACCTCGACCCCCCGCGGCTGCCACGGATCGGGATCGCCCCGGAAGACACGCTGCTGCCAGAGCGGCCCTTTAGCGTGCACGGACCGGACGGCCTCGGCGGCGTCAATCTGCCGGCGGTGCCGCTGCATGGCAGCCACCCAGCCGAAAAAGTGATCTGGGAGACGGTCAAATCTCACCCCCGGCAGGTGACGATCATCTGTCTCGGACCGCTCACCAACATCTCCCGGCTGCTGCGGCGGGACCCGGAGATTCTCGAGTTGCTCGGCGACCTCGTTATCTGCGGAGGCACCCTCCACGCGCAGGGCGGGGCAACGCCGGCCGCCGACTTCAACTTTTCCTGCGATCCGCTGGCGGCCCGGCACGTGATCACCGAGCCCTGCCGCAAGACCCTGATGCCGCTGGAGACCAGCTCTCAGGTCGTCTTCGGCTTTGAAATGCTCGACCAGCTTCCCGATGCCTTTTCCCGCGCCGGCCGCATCCTCGGCCGGATGCTCCCTCCTGTGGTATAATTCTCCACAACAAAAAAAGAGGACACCCTCTGATCCTT
>CAZIQV010000134.1:0-5815 GCA_964541275.1 uncultured Chitinophagaceae bacterium
CCTCCTTGGCTGTCAGCGGCGTCAGAAACGTGATCGCATGGCCGACGCCGCTCTGTTCGGTCGCGGGGGCGACCAGGGTCGTCTCCAGCCGGCCGGCGACCGCCCGCTCGATGGCGGCCAGCCCCGGTGCATAGATGCCGTCGTCGTTGGTCAGCAGGGCAAGCATCGGTCTCTCCTCGCGGCATGCTCGGTCAAGGGTCCTGACGGCCCCACACTGTAGCAGGCGGCCGCAACGAACCGGCGGCGCGGTCGGCGGCGTCGGCTTGCCCCGGAAGCAGACGGCATTTTTCCCGGAAAAGCCCGCCCGGAGAATGAAACGGTTTGGGGCTGCTATACTGCCGGGCTTTCCAAAACCTGCCACCAGGTGCCAAACCGTCGTGTCTGTCGTTCCCTCCTCCCAGCCTGAAGGCGACCGCCGCGTCGCCGCCGAGACGCCCGTCAACAGTGTCAACGCCGAGCGGGTCCTCGTGCTCGACTTTGGCTCGCAGTACGCGCAACTGATCGCTCGCCGGGTTCGCGAACAGCACGTCTACTGTGAAATCGTCCGCCACGACATCCCGGCCGAGCGGGTCGCCGAGATCGCCCCCCGGGGCATGATCCTTTCGGGCGGGCCGGCCAGCATCTACGAGGACGACGCGCCCCGGTGCGACCCCGGGCTCTTCGCCCTCGGCATCCCGGTTCTCGGAATCTGCTACGGCATGCAGGCGGCCTGCGAGGCGCTCGGCGGCGAGGTTGGCCGGGCCGAGTCCCGGGAATATGGCCGCGCCCGCTGCGATGTGCTCGCGGCAGACTCGATCTTCACCGACGTCCCAGCCACGACCGATGTCTGGATGAGCCACGGCGATCAGGTCACCTCTGTCTCGGCCGACTTCGTGCCGCTCGCCCGAACCGCAACCTGTCCGCTCGCCGCGGTCCGCCACCGAACCCTGCCGGTATTCGGACTGCAGTTTCATCCGGAAGTCACCCACACGCCGGCCGGCAGCACCCTGCTGGCCAACTTCCTCAAACACGAATGTGGCTGTTCGGGCACCTGGCGACTCGAGGATTTTGCCGATCTGGCCATCGAATCGATCCGCCGTCGGGTAGGGCAGGGCAGGGTGATCTGCGGCCTGTCGGGCGGCGTTGACTCGGCCGTGGTGGCCGCCCTAATCAGCCGTGCGATCGGCGACCAGCTCTCCTGCATCCTCGTTGACAACGGCCTGCTGCGGAAGAACGAAGCAGCTGCGGTGATCGCGGAGTTTTCCGGACATTTTCGGACCGACCTCCACGTCGTGCCGGCGGAAGTCCGGTTCCTCGACCGGCTGGCCGGAATCGTGGAACCGCAGGAGAAGCGCCGCCGCATCGGCCGCACCTTCATCGAGTGTTTCACCGACGAGGCGGCCAGGATCGAGGGTGCCCGATTCCTCGCCCAGGGAACGCTCTATCCCGACGTCATTGAAAGCGGCGCAGCGGCCGACGGGCCGGCGGCCACGATAAAACTGCATCACAACGTCGGCGGCCTGCCGGAGGATCTTCAGTTTGAACTGATCGAGCCGCTGCGGGATCTTTTTAAGGATGAGGTCCGCCAGCTCGGCCTCAACCTCGGACTGCCGGAAACCATCGTCTGGCGGCACCCGTTCCCGGGACCGGGCCTGGCGGTCCGCTGCCTTGGGGAAGTGACCAAGCCGAGGCTCGACACCCTGCGGGAAGCCGACGCGATCGTGCTTGAGGAACTCGACCGGGCGGGACTGATGCGGCAGGTGTCGCAGGCGTTCGCCGTGCTGCTGCCGGTGGCGAGCGTCGGCGTGATGGGGGACGCGCGGACCTACGAGAACGTGCTGGCCGTCCGCGCCGTCGAGACGGAAGACTTCATGACCGCCGACTGGAGCCACCTTCCCTACGACGTCCTCGGCCGGATCTCGACACGGGTCATCAATGAGGTCCGCGGGGTCAACCGCGTCGTCTACGACATCTCGTCGAAACCGCCCGCCACGATCGAGTGGGAGTGACCGGGACGTCAGGCCGCCGCTGACCGCCGCGGCCCCAGGGGCGGGCCGACCGCGGCCGGACCCGCATCCCCCAGAAAGAACTGCTCCAATTGAAGCCGGGAAGAGTTCCCGGAAACATGGGGCGAGTTTTCTGAAAAAATCGTTTCGGGGAACCATTCTCATAAAAGGGTCTGGGGTGATGCTCCGATAGGGGAGGCATGGCGAAACTTTGCCGTTTTTGCAGCCTGTGCTGCCGGCTGTCGTCGCCGCCCCTCGCAAACGCATCACCGATGAACAACATCTTTAGGAGGGCCGCCCCCCCGCTGCTGACCCTCGGGCTGCTGCTCGCCGCAGCGGTGGCAGCGGGCGGCGAACCGCCCCGGCTGACTCTCGGCAAAACCTTTTCGTTCCGATTTCAGGACGCAGCTGCCAAGCAGCCCGCCAAGGCGGAACTTCCGCAGCCGGTGACCGGCGACGCCCCGGTGTTTCCCGACGCTCCGGTGCCGGGCGTCGGCGGGCTGACCGAAGCCGAAAAGCTCGAGGAGGGCGAGTCGGAACTGACCGACGACGCCCTGACCGTCGACATCGATGAAAACCCGCTGCGGCGGGCTATTGAGGAAGTACCGGCCGAGGGCGAGCCGGCCGCCGGCCTGCCGGAAGATGAGGAACTCGTCCAGGGCGAGTCCCAACTCACCGACGACTCGCTCACCGTCGGCGCCGACGTCGACATGAAGGTCCGCTGGAACAACGGGCTCGAGTTCATGTCGACCAACCGCGAGTTCCGCGTGCATGTCGGCGGCCGGGCCCAGTTTGACACCACGTCGTTCACCGCCGGTCCGGGGGTGACGGCGCCACCCAGCGAAGGCGGCGTCAACCAGCGGCTGGCGGGCGCCACCAACTTCCGTCGCGGCCGGTTCCGGATCGACGGGCAGATGTACGAGAACTTCGAGTGGCTCACCGAGTTCGACTTCATCAACCAGCTCCAGGTCAACTCATTGGCCGACCCCAGTCGAATTCCCCAGGAGCAGGGCGTCGCCCCAAACCCGGCTCCGACCGAGGTCTGGCTGGCGATCACCCAGCTGCCCTACGTCGGAAACCTTGTTGTCGGCAACCAAAATACCCTCACCGGCCTCGAGCACATTACCAGCGACCGGTTCGTGAACTTCATGGAACGGTCGTTCAATGCCGACGCCTTCACCATGCCCTTCAACAACGCCTACGCCCCCGGCATCCAGATCTTCAACAACTGGGGCGAGAACGATCGCTATCGCTGGGCTCTGGGCACCTTCAAGGACGACTTCAATATCTTCGGGTTCTCCGACACCGCCGCCGCCAACTCGATCCAGACCAGGATCACCGGCCTCGTGGTTGATGACCCCGACAACAACCGCTGGACCCATCTGGGATTCTGCGCGGTCTATCAGCAGACGCCGCAGTCGCAGGACTCATTTCGCGATGTCGCCGATCCGGTCACGGGGGCGATTAGCCAGCAGGTGACCCAACAGGGCAGCATGCGCTACCGCGTCCGGGGTAACATTCGCAACGGGCCGCCCGGTCCGCTCAATTCGATCTACGCCGACACCGGCCTGTTGGGGGCCTCGTATCAGACGCTCCTCACCGCGGAGTACGCCTCAAACTGGGGCCCGCTCCAGATGCAGGCCGAATGGACGATGACGCTGCTGCCCAAGGCTCGGTCGATTCTCAACCCATCAGGAACGGCTGGCCAGCAGCCGATCGATACGGTGGTGGAGAACCTGTTCTACCAAGGTGCTTATGTGGAGGTGATGTACGCCCTCACCGGCGAGGGCCGCAGCTACAACCGCAAGCAGGCGGTCCTCGACCGGTACGTTCCGCGAAACAACTTCTATCGCGTCCGAACGCCTGACGGCATCCGCACCAGCGAGGGCGGCGTCCAGATCGGTGCCCGCTACGACTGGGTCTGCCTCAACGACAAGGGCATCAACGGCGGTGTGCTCAATGGGCTCACCCTCGGAGCCAACTGGTTTCTGAACCCCAACACCCGCGTCGCCCTGAATTACGACTTCACCTACCGGAACTTCATCAACAGTCTCGGCGCGAATGGCAGCGGCGGGATCAACGGATTCGGTGCCAGGTTCTTTTACGACTTCTGATTGTCTGTCGCGAGAGATTCTGGCCGCCAACAGCATCCCGGCAGCACCCCATGTTTTTCCCAAGGAACGTTCCCATGCCCCAACTCAGCAGACTGTGGATACCGTCTGTCGCCGCAGGCAGCGGCGATCGGCACCCCCGAAAGCCCTCGGCGCTTTTGGCTAGCCCCAGAGTGGAACCAGACCATTGCTGGCTTTCTTCACGGCCAGCCAGCCGGCTCCGCCCTCGGTCGACTCGTCGCCTCGGCCCGCTGGTCGCGGCGGTCGGCCTGCTGCTGATCACTGTTGCCCCGGTAACGGCGGCGGGCTGGCGACCGAAGGCTGGACCGGTCGTCCCGGCCTCGGCCACCGCCCCTGCCAAGGATGCTCCGGCACAGCCGGTCGCCCCCGGGCCGGATGACATCCCGCCGGCTGATCCGCCAGCGACCGCCAGCCCGGCGGAAGACGTCGCCGCAGATGCCAGGCCGGCGGCAGACAGACCCGCAAAGGCCCCGGCAGCGGCTGAGCAGATCGCCCCGGCTGCTTCTGCCACGCCCCCGCAGACCACGAAGCCGCGGGCAGCAGCGGCGGCTGCAGGCCCGGCGGCAACACCGCGTCCGGCTTGTATCAGCTGCGGCAGCACCTGCCAATTGCTGCCGTTTTGCCGCTGCGAACCCGCGACCCGGAAAAAGCCCCGCACAATCTATGAATCGAAGTGTGAACTCGTCTGTGAGCCGGGCGTTGGCCTGTTCGGCCACCATCACTCGCAACGGCGAGGCGGCTGCACCGACTGCGGACCGGGCTGCGGGCCTTCCCGCATTTGTATGAAGAAGACCCTGATCAAGACCGTCAAGGAAGACGAGGTTTGCCGCATCAAACGCGAGGTCGGCTACATCTGCCGCTGCTGCGCCGGAGCATGCGGCGGCTGCGAGGCTCCAGGCTGCGAAGCGAAGCCGTCGCGAAGCCGACCGGCGCTGCTCGACTGGAGGCCGTTTGGCTGGCTTGAGACCTTCTGGAAATAAGCCGCATCCCTGCCCGAGCCCCGCATTCTCGTCGCAGCTTGCCCAGACAGCGCGACCGATTCGACCCGTATTTTAAGAACAACGGTTCCGACCGGAATCACCCGCAGTCGAAAACCCTGACAGGGATACACCTGGTGGGGTTCTGCGGATATGGGAAGACCGGCCGGTCAGCGGAAAACGACTGTCTGTCGACTCCTGTTGGCCGGCCTGCTTGCACACGCCGGATGGTCCCCGCTGCAGGCCGATGGAACAGTTCTTGAGCCGCTGCCTGCTCCGGCCGCCACCCCTGCGACGGGGCCACCAACCGCAGCCGACCGCGTCGCTGAGCAGCTGGCAACACCGCACGAGGTCGGCGCGGACCTCAACCTGCGGGCAGTCTGGAACCATGGTCTCTGTCTGGAGAGCCCGCATCGCGACTTCAGGATGAAGGTCGGCGGGCGGGTCCAGATCGACACCACGGCGTTCACCGCCGGACCGGGGCCGAACCAGCCTCCCGACCAGGCTGGCCTCGATCCACCGCTGACCGGAGCGACCAACTTCCGCCGCGGCCGGTTCCGCCTCGAGGGCCGGATGTACGAGACGTTCGACTTTGCCGCCGAGTACGACTACATCAACCAGCTGACGGCCAACAACGAGATCTTCCCCACGGAAACAGGAGAAGGTCCCAATGTCGCCGTCACCGATCTCTGGCTCCAGGTGCGGGAGTTTCCCTGGCTCG
>CAZIQV010000135.1:0-5810 GCA_964541275.1 uncultured Chitinophagaceae bacterium
TGCTTCCGCAAGGCGCAAAGTCGGCACTTCTGCAGCCCCAGGAGATGACGTCGCCGGCCGAGGCGTTGGGCGGCCGTGCCGTCACGGTGAGCGTGTTCATGTGGGCATTGTTCCAGTACAGCCCTCGCATGTCATATCCAGAGCCGAGCGAGGTGCCTTCGGAATCGAGTATCAGGGCGATCTCACTTGCCATGATTGTCTTGGAAAGCCCGTCGGTGATTTGTTTCAGCTTGCATCCGGTGAGCTGTCTGGAACCGACCGGATAGAAGATTCCGGTGGGGGCGTCGCCGTTGGCATCGACAAGGGAGTTGGCGTCGCCCCAGGCAAAGCCTCCGCCGCACAGGGCGTAGTTGCCTTTGAAACCATTCAGGCCGATCGTGCCGTTGTTGGGGTCGGAGGCGCAGCGAAAGCCGCTGACGACGGTGTTCCGTCCGGAGAAGGAGAGAAAACCATTCAGCGGGGGATCGGCCGAGACGCGTGCCCACCACTGGTCGTAAAGGCCGGTCTCTTCACAGAACGGGAGCAGCAGCGGGAACCAGCCACCGCGTCCGAAAGGCTGAATTGCACCATCACCGCCCCACCCGTTGATGGTGTTGTTCATGCCGATGGGAAACGCCAATTTTGTGTCGAGGTGACCATAGACCGCCAGGCCGAGTTGCTTGAGGTTGTTGTTGCAGGTGGTCCGGCGGGCACTTTCCCGCGCCTGTTGCACAGCCGGTAGCAGGAGGCCGACAAGCACGCCGATGATGGCAATGACCACGAGCAATTCGATCAACGTAAAACCGTGCGGTCGAAGGCTGTGTCGACGCATGAGTGACCAATGGATCGTGGTAGAGGGATCGTGGTAATAGTTCCCCCAGAGAAGGTGACATGTTCACGGCTCGATCGCAATTTCGAGAAAGCCGATTTTTATTATGACTTTTGTCTGCTGCCGGCACGGCAGCGACGCGATCACTGCGCGAAGAAGGGCCGCGGCGTCGGCGATTCACCGAGTCGGCGGCTCGGGGGGCATCGGCCGGAGCACCTCGTCATGGAGCCAGTCGAGCAGCCGGTCGGGCCAGTGCTGAATGCTCTGCCGTTTTGATCGCCTGCCCATGCCGAAGCCGTGGCCGCCGCGGGCATAGATGTGTGCTTCATAATCGACGCCAATTTCGCGGAAGCGGTGCATCAGGTTAAGCAGCACACTGGTGTGCGGATCGTCGGCGGCAATCAGCATGAACGCCGGGGGGCTGTCGGCAGGCAGTTTGGAGGGAATGCCGACCGGCCCGGGATAGACCAGCATCTGGAAGTCGGGCCTGGCGTGCTCCCGGTCGATGGGGTCGACGGCATCCGGGTCGCCCGCTCCCGGTTTGTAACAGGTGATCGACACCACCTCCCCGCCGGCGGAGAAGCCGAGCATGCCGACCTTGTCGGGAGCGATGCCGAACTCGTTCGCCCGGTGCCGCACCAGCCGGACAGCCCGCTGGCCGTCCTGGAGCACATGCTCTTCAAACTTGTAGGGCACGCCAGGCTGACGAGAGAGGCGATACTTCAGGACAAAGGCCGTGTACCCGTGCGCGGCCAGCCAGGCGGCCGGTTCGGTGCCGCCGCCCCGGATGCCGAGCTTCCGCAGCCCGCCGCCGGGGGCGACGATGATGGCCACGCCGTTGGCCGCGTCTGCGTCAGGCCGAAACACCGTCAGCGTCGGGTTGTGGATGTTGGTGACACTGCCGCCTTCAACCCGCTCGGGCTCGTCCCGCCGGTCTTCAAAACCGGGGGCGCCGCCTTCCCAAAGCGGAATCACCGCCCTGTCGGCTGCAGCGGTCAAGGTCGGGGCCAGAGCACTTGAGATCGCCGCGAGCCAAATTGCCCGCAAGCGCCGCGGTCGCTGGTGCATCGGATATAGTCTCACGGATGTGGGAGGACTCGCGGAGCGGAACGGTGTCGCCCCCGGTTGCAGTCTTGCCAAAGCTGACTCCGCACACAAGGAGGCGATCAGTGCTTCTCAAGATTCGTTCAATCACTGCGGGAATCATCGCCCTGGCGGCGGTGTTGGCGGGTGAATCCGGGGACGTCAGCCGCAGTCAGGCCGCCGAGCAGACCGCGGCCGGCTCGCGGCCCAACATGCTGTTTCTGTTCGCCGACGACATGACCTACGAAGCGGTGCGGGCCTGCGGGCAAACCGACATCGAGACGCCGAACCTCGACCGGCTGGCCGCCCGGGGCACCAGCTTTTCCCACGCCTACAACATGGGATCGTGGAGCGGCGCCGTCTGCGTCGCCAGCCGCACGATGCTGATCACCGGCCGCAGCGTCTGGGATGCCAACCGCATCTACCAGGCGACCGACAAGGAGCGGCAGGCCGGCGTCCTCTGGCCGCAACTGCTCAAGGCGGCCGGCTACCGCACCTTCATGACCGGCAAGTGGCATATCCGAACCGATGCCGGCAAATGCTTCGACGTGGCCCGGCATGTGCGGCCGGGAATGCCAAGGACCGTCGCGGCCTCCTACAACCGCCCACCCGCCGCGGGCAGCGACCCCTGGAGCCCGACCGACACAAGCCTCGGTGGCTTCTGGGAGGGTGGTCGGCACTGGAGCGAGGTGACCGCCGACGATGCGATCGAATTTCTCGGGCAGGCGAGCCGAGGAAGTGCCCCGGCGTTTTTCTACATCGCCTTCAACGCCCCGCACGACCCGCGGCAGTCGCCCCAGGAATACCTCGACCGCTATCCGGTTGAACGCATCGCGCTGCCCGAGCCGTTCCTGCCGGAGTATCCCCACGCCGCGGCCATCGGGGCCGGCCGGGGCCTGCGGGATGAGAAGCTCGCCCCCTTCCCCCGCACCGAGCGGGCGGTGAAGGTGCACCGACGGGAATATTACGCCCTGGTGACCCATCTCGACGACCAGATCGGCCGCATCCTCGACGCCCTTGAGGCGTCGGGGCAGGCGGAGAACACCTGGATCTTCTTCACCGCCGATCACGGCCTGGCGGTCGGCCATCACGGTCTGCTGGGCAAGCAAAACCAGTATGACCACTCGATTCGAGTGCCGTTTATGGTGGTGGGCCCCGGGGTCGACGCCGGCCGGACCGACGCGACGCCGATCTATCTTCAGGATGTGATGCCGACAACGCTTGAACTGGCAGGGGCCGAGCGGCCCGACCACGTCTTCTTTAAAAGCCTGCTGCCGCGGCTCGCCGGCATCACCGACAAACCTCCCACCGCTCCCTATGCATCGATCTACGGCAGCTATCTCGGGCTCCAGCGGTCGGTCACCCACGGCGGCTGGAAACTGATCGTCTACCCGAAGGCCGGGGTGTTTCGGCTCTACCATCTCGCAAACGATCCCCAGGAAACGGTCGACTTGGCCGGACGGCCGGAACACGCCGAACGGTTGCGGGAACTCCGCGATCGGTTGGTCGGGCTCCAGCGGGATCTCGGAGACACCGTGACGCTGCCCGGGCTGCCGTAGGAGCCGGCACTGCGTCATCCCGTGCCGTCGCCGGCCGGGTTCAGGCTCTCCGCAGGTCGGTCGGCCGGTGCGGCTGGGCCGTGGTCTCAGTCGCTGCCGATGACCGCGTCGAACACGCCGGCGATCCGCCCGATTTCCTCAAGCTGGTGCCGCAGCGCCGCCGTCGCCCGCATCGATTCGGTGCGGGTCAGCACGCCGTCGCGGTTCCTGTCGAAGTCGGCGAGCGTGCCCGGCGACTCCAGCCGACTGGCCGGCTGGGGCCCGAACCCCTCGAGGAACATTCGGAAAACGATCGCCGCGGCGGCCGGCTCATCGAACTGCGGACCGCGGGGTGACTTGGCCGGGCAGGTGGAAACGATCGCCAGCAGCCCGAGGCCGGCGACGAGCAGCCAGGCAAGGAGCCGGGCCCTGCGGGCAGTGACCATGCATGGAAACCTCAAGGGTGGGTCGGTCAGGTTTCCTTTCAACGGCAGGTCCCGGCAAAAGTTTTCAGCCTTCGTTGCGTCCGGTCATTCACCCCCCAGCAGGATTGCCGTGGTCGCCGGCCGATGGCCGATTCGCTGGGTTTGCACCTGCAGGAACCGGAGGTTGCCGGGAACCTCAAAGGGCCCGGTGGCGACCTGCCACGGGCCGGTGAACTGCTTGCTCGCACTGAGCCGGTAGCCGATCGAGGCTGCGGGGTCAGGGCAGGAAAGCGTCACCGCAAAGGCGGTGCCGCCGCCCCGCTCGAGCACCGTTTCGGCGATTGTCGCCGCCGGCGTCACCGGCTGCCTGCCCGCAGGCGGCCAGATGTGTTTGCGAACGAGCTTCGTCTCGGGCAGCACGAAGCCAAGATCGCCGGTGTCGGCAATCCACGCCTCGAGCCGCCGACGCAACGCGGCGATGCGGTCACGATGCTCGGGGGAATCGGCGAGGTTTTTCACCTCCCAGGGATCGGCCTTTGAATCGTAGAACTCCTCACGTGGCCGCCGCTTCGCGGCCATCTGCCACTGCTGCGGTGTCTGCGGGCCGGTCGCTTCGAGGGCGTAAAGTTCCGCCGTCATCGGCAGTTGTTCGCGGTAGGCATTGCGGATGATGTAGGGCAACTCGGTGACGAAGTTCCGGGTGTAGCGGAACCGGCCGTCCGAGACCGAGCGGCTGCGGTCGTAGACCGAATCGAACCGGTCGGCGTTGGCATAGGCGTGGCCGCGGCGGTAGTCGTCCCGCTGAAACGCGTGCGGCCCCAGAAAGGGCGTGCCGTCGAGCCGGGCGTCGGGCTCGATGCCAGCCAGTGAGAGGGTGGCCGGGCCGAAGTCGATGAAGCTGACCACCCGGTCGTTGCGGCTGCCGGCGTCGCGGCCATCCGGGTGCCGGACGATCAGCGGCACCCGCAGCCCGGTGTCAAAGCAGGACCGCTTGCCCCGCGGCAGGCCGACGCCGTGGTCGCTGAAGAAGATCACCACGGTGCGGTCCAGCAGCCCTGCCTGTTCCAGTTCGTCCAGCCGCTCGCCGACCCAGGCGTCCATCTCGGCGATGTTGTTATACGTGCGGGCGACGGCGTCGCGGACATGCGGCGTGTCGGGATAAAAGGGGGGGAGCGGAACATCCTTGGGGCTGACCAGCTGCGGGCGGCGTTTGGCCTTGGGGAAGGCCTGGCTCTCGTGGGTGCCGGTGTGGTTGAACACCGCGAAAAAGGGCCGACCGTCCGGCCGCTGCTTCCAGTGGGCCCGGCGACTCGATTCGTCCCAGACCGTCACCGGCTCCTTGAACTGATAGTCCTTTTTTGAGTTGTTGGTGCAGTAATACCCGGCCGCCCGCAGCTGTTCGGGGAAACAGCGGACGAAGGCCGGTGGCAGGCCCTCGTAGCCGGGAATGTTTTTGTAGGCGTCGGGATCCTTGGCGACAGCCGCCTTGCTGGGGTTGCCGTTTCGCATCTGCATCGTTCCGATGCGGGTGCAGAACATGCCCGTGATCAGCGACGAGCGGGCCGGCGCGCAGACCGGCGAGGTGGCAAAGGCGTTGTCATACACAACGCCTTCGCGGGCGAGCCGGTCGAGATTGGGCGTGGGCACGGTCGGGTCGCCGTAGGGCCCGATCCAGGGGCTCATGTCTTCGACCGACAGCCAGACAATGTTGGGCCGGTCGGCCCAAGCAGCCGGAGTCGCGGCGAGCCCGCCGGCGGCAACAGCAACAGCGACGCGCAGAAGGCGATAGAGATTCCAACGAAAGTCAGCCATCGAACACGTTCCTCCCGCGGCGTAATTCCCGGACCGCTGCGACGCTACCAGCTTGCCACCCCGGTCGCAACCAACGAGGCGGTGGCCGACGTCCTAGGCTCTGTCTGAAAACTCAGTACCTGGCTTCGAGCGGCTCATTTACCC
>CAZIQV010000136.1:0-5784 GCA_964541275.1 uncultured Chitinophagaceae bacterium
CTGATCGCCCAGCGGTACACCCTCGACTTGATGGGGGCCAGCCAGCAACTCCAGCTGAGGAGTTGGCCGCCGCAGGTTGCCACGCACTTTTCCAAGACCGTCCCGTTTCCGTGGCGAGCGGGGGTCTGGTACCGGATGCGGTTTGAGGCCCGGACCCGCGGCAACGACGCCGTCCTCCGCGGCAAGGTCTGGCCCCGGGGTGAACCGGAGCCTGAGCAGTGGACCGTCGAGGCGGTCCACGAACAGGGGAACCTCCGCGGCAGCCCGGGGTTCTTTGGCAACTCGAAGGTTTCTGAGATTTACGTCGACAACGTTCTGGTGGAGGCAGTTGAGTGAAAACCGCAGCGCAAATAACGGTGGCGGCAGCCGCCTGTCTCGTGGCAACCGCGGGAACCGCCGCCGAGTGGAATCAGTGGGGCGGCTCGCCCCACCGCAACAACACACCCGAGGCGACGGGCATCCCAACGGCGTGGGAGCCGGGTGATTTCGACTACGACACCGGTGCCTGGCAGCCCGAAACGAGCCAGAACATCGCCTGGGTCGCGGCGCTCGGCAGCCAGAGCTACGGCAATCCGGTCGTCGCCGGCAATAAGGTGTTCGTCGGCACCAACAACGGCAAGGGCTGGCTGGAGCGATATCCGGCGAAGGTCGACCTCGGCTGCCTGATCGCCTTCGATCGCCGCGACGGCTCGTTCCTCTGGCAGGATTCGAGTGAGAAACTGCCGACCGGCCGGGTCCACGACTGGCCGCTGCAGGGCATCTGCTGCGCGCCGCTCGTCGAGGGCGACCGGCTCTGGTACGTCTCCAGCCGCGGGGAAGTGAAGTGCCTCGACACCGAGGGGTTTCATGACGGCGAAAATGATGGCCCGTTTACCGACGAGCCGGTCAAGGCAGACAACGAGGCCGACGTCGTCTGGGTGGTCAACATGATGAAGCAACTCGGTGTCTCGCAGCACAACATGTGTTCCTGCAGCGTCACTGCTGCCGGCGACCTGCTGTTCGTCAATACCAGCAACGGCGTCGACGAAGGCCACATCAACCTGCCCAACCCCAACGCCCCGAGCTTCCTCTGCCTCGACAAGCGGGACGGCCGGGTGCTCTGGACCGACGCCTCCCCCGGCGCCAACGTGCTCCACGGCCAGTGGTCGAGCCCTGGCTATGCCGAGGTCGACGGCGTGCCGCAGGTGTTTTTTGGTGGAGGCGACGGCTGGATGTACAGCTTCGACGCCCGCGGCGACGGCGCCGGGGGAGCAAAGCTGCTTTGGCAGTTTGACTGCAACCCGAAGGAGTCGAAATACAGCCTCGGCGGTCGGGCCGACCGAAACCACATCATCGGCACGCCGGTCTTCCACGAGGGGCTGGTCTACATCGCTGTCGGGGAGGACCCGGAACACGGCGAGGGAGTCGGTCACCTGTGGTGCATCGACCCGACCAAGCGGGGCGACACCAGCCCCGAATTGGCCGTCAGCCTCGACGCCCCCGACACGCCGCTGCCGCACCGCCGGCTCCAGGCGGTGATCAAGGAGCAGGGCGAGGTTGCCCGGCCAAACCCGAACTCAGCGGCGGTCTGGCACTATCCCGGCCACGACGCCGATGGCAACGGGAAGCTCAGCTTCGAGGAGACGATGCATCGCACCTGCGGCACCGTGGCGATCAAGGACGGTCTGTTGTTCGTCGCCGACTTCAGCGGACTGTTCCACTGTCTCGACGTCAAGACGGGACTGCCCCACTGGACCCACGACATGCTCGCGGCGAGTTGGGGATCACCCCTGATCGTCGATGGCAAGGTCTATATCGGTGATGAGGACGGCGACATCTGCATCTTCACGCTCGCGAAGGAGAAGGAGCTGCTCGCCGAAATCAACATGGGCAACAGCGTCTATTCCACGCCGATCGTGGCCGGCGACACCCTCTACATCGCCAACCGCAGCCACCTCTTCGCGATCCGTGAGGGGGCCACCCCGGTCAAGTCTGAGGCTGAGTGAATGACCAGTGCCGGTGGCAGGATCGCGCCGCGGGCTGTTGGCGACCAGAACCAACCCGACCTTCCAGCCCCAGGAGACCGCATGCAGATGCTGTCGAGACCGGCTGCCGCGAGTCTGATCGCGTTGGCTTGCTGCGCCGTCGTTGCCGGTCAGGCGACTGCTGTCGCCGTCGAGCCGGCCCCCGGCCCCCGGCAGGTGCTCATGGAGGCTGACCGGGTTGTCGTGCTCGGCGATTCGATCACCTATGGCGGCCGCTGGGTCGCCCAGTTCACCTGCTGGCTGGAGTCAGCCGGCTTCCGCGGCACGGTGATCGACATGGGGCTTTCGAGCGAAACCGTCTCGGGGCTCTCCGAAGCCGGCCACGCGGGCGGCACATTCCCCCGGCCAGACCTGCACGAGCGGCTCGACCGGGTGCTACGGCTGAGCCGTCCCGATGTTGTGCTGGCCTGCTACGGCATGAACTGCGGTATCTACGAACCGCTCGACGCCGACCGGTTCGCCCGCTTCCGCGAGGGCATCGAGCGATTGCACGACAAGGCCGAGGCGGCTGGGGCAGTGATCATCCACCTGACCCCGCCGATTTACGATCAGCGGCCCGACCAGCCCGGCCCCGCCAAAACCACGGACTACGACGCGGTGCTGGCGGCCTATTCCCGCTGGCTGCTCTCGCAGCGGGAATCTGGCTGGATGGTGATCGACATCCACGGTCCGATGAAACGGGCTCTCGAGCAGGCCCGTGAAACCGCCCCGGAGACGATCTTCTGCCCCGACGCGGTTCACCCGAACGAGGCAGGCCACTGGGTGATTTGCCGAGCGGTCCTCGACAACTTCGGGGTGCCCGAGACCTGGACCGCGCCGCACGCCGATCCGCTGCTGCCGCTGGTGAGCAAACGGCAAAACCTGCTCCGCGACGCCTACCTCTCAGCTGCCGGCCACCAGCGGCCGGGCGTCCGCCCGGGCCTGCCGATCGACGAAGCAATTCGGGCTGCCGATCAGCTGACCGCTGAAATTAGAGCCGGACACTGACCGTCGCCGGCGAGGCGACGTCGACCGCCGCTCCCGACGGAAGTCGCTCAGCGACGGGCCAGCCGGGGCGGGGCTGGCAAGGCTGCGGCAGTTGTCGCCGGCCCATCCTGGGGTTCCGCGTCTTTTTCTCGCCAGCCGGCTGTCACCCAGCCGTCCCGCCGGGCGGCGAGTTGCCGCAGCGGCAGGGGACCAGCAGCGGCAAGTTCTCCGGGAAGTTCCAGCGGCTCGATGTCGACGACCTCCTTGAATACCCGGCCGAACCGCTTCTGGAGGATTCGCCGCAGCGAGGTCTCGGCAACGCTCAGCTTGGCCTTGCCGCCAGGCTCGAACCCGGGGGGATAGATCTGCACCTCGCCGTCGCGGAGCAGGCGGGTTTCCCCGGCCTCTGACTCGATGCGATAGACCACCCAGATATCCATTCCTGGAAACGACCTTTCGCCGGAGGTATAGCGGCTGCCGCGGATCGTCAGTTTGATGCGGCCGTCGTCGGCGTCGAGTTCGATCGGCTTCTGTTTGGCAAAGGTGATCGACCACGGCGGCTGCTCCGGGTCGCTGGCGAGCGACTCTGGCAGCGTTCCGTCCCGGGCCTTCAGTTCCGCCTCGACAAACTCCTGGGTGATCGTGCGGCCGGCGAGCGTGATCGCCGCGGCGTTATTGACGACAGTCTCGTGGAGCCGCACGCCGAGCACCGCGTCAGGGTCGGCCGCCGGAGGCTCGCTGAAGGCGGCAATCTGATCACTGATCGCCTTGCGGGCGACGACGGCCAGCCGGTCGCTGGTCGTGCTCAGCCGGAGGAGTTCGGGATACCAGCCCCGCTCCTGCAGCGGCTCGCGAAACTTCTGCTGGTAATCCCGTGAAGCCTTGGCGATCGCCGCGGAGGTCTCTTGGGCGAACTCTCGCCGGACCTTGGCGCGGGCCTTCCGCTCGCTGACGGCCTCGGCCCGGGGCCTGATCTCGGCCACCTTTTTGGAGGCGATCCGGCGGATCAGGTTGCGACCGAACCGCTTGCTGATGCCGATGCCGGTCGTGCGGGTGTTGGTCGATGCCGAAGCGGTGATCGGTTCGGTCGAGATCCGCTCGTCATCGATGAAAATTCGGCGCCGGGCGAAAAGCTCGGTCTGCCCCTCGCTGCAGACGGTGACCGGCCCCTTGGAACTGCGGGTGGTCGCCCGGTTGGTGGCCGTGAAGGTGAGCTGGGTGACGGCCCGGTCGGTCGCCGGAAGGAAATCGAGCAGCACGAGCCCCGAGGTGCGGCCGACGCCCCGCACCGGCGTGCCGAGCACAATCTCGTTGACCGGAGCGACCCGGTCGACCTCGCGGTTGACCGCGGTCGCCAGCAGCTTTTCATCGACATGCAGAAAGAGATTGGGACGGTCGACAAGCCGGCGAATCCGGGCAACGAGCCCGGCCGCCTGCCGCGACTCGCTGAGCCGGGCCAGCAGCGGGCCGACGCCGTCAAAGGCTTCGGTGGTGCGATTCTCGGTCGCCTGCTCGATGAGGCTGGTGAGCTTTTCGACCCGCTTCCGGTAGGTCTCGGCGGCCCGCTCGTTGGTGGCGGCCACGGCGACCTCGATCGCCGCAGCGACCGCCCGGCGAACCGCGACGAACTGGTACATCTCCAGTCCGTTTTCCTCCGCATTGAGCCGCCGGTAGAGGCCGAGCAGTTCCTCGACATCGAGGGCCGCCCCCCCGGAGGCCTGTTGCTTCAGCAGCGTCCAATTGAGGTAGGACCGCCAGTCGCCGCCGCTTTTGCTGCGGGCGAGCAGCTGGTCGAGCGGTTTGAGAGACTGCCGCAGGCTTGTCGCCGCGGCGTCGAGGTCTGCGGCCGACGGCTTGGCAAACGCCGGAATTTCACTGAGCGAATCGCCGCCGGATCTGGCGGGGTCGGCGCCGCGGCAGAGGGCTGGGGCCGAGACTGCCAGCACTGCAGCAGTCGAGAAGGTCATGGCAAGGCGGAACATTGGCAATCCTGATCAAGAAGGAAGCGATCGAAACTGGACGGCGGCCGGTCGGTGGACCGCGGCTGCTCGCCTTGTTCCACCCGCGGGGAAGCTCCGGAAACGCCGCGGATCTTCGGGATTGCCAATCGCCGCACCCGGCGACGGCAGCACCCTGGAGCGGTAGATTGTTCCACGGTCGGCCCACCCGGGCTACCGGAGTGTACCGCGTTGTCGACGCGGGGCTCCACGCCGATCGTCGCGTGACCAGTCATCGCTGCCAGGCACGGGTTTTTCCAGCGTGCCCGCTGTCGACCGCCGCGGCCGGGCGACGGCCGTTTTTTCGACACCTTGTGCCGATTCCCTGCCCGCCAGCAGACTATGGATAAAGTCTGCCGCCGCAGGATGCGGCGATCGGTAACACCGAAAACCCTCGGCGTTTTCGGGTGTTGCCCAAGTGGACGATCGTTCGCCCGCATTCGCGGGAAATGGCCATGGATGGCTTTTTCCACGGACCGCTCGAGAGACCCGCCAGCAATGGACAGTTCCCGCCAGCCACGACCGCCGCTGCCTTCTCGGGCATGCCGGGACAGGGGAAGAACACGCTGCCTGATTCCCGCCCGGGTGACAAATCCGCCTGTGGTCACCGCGATTGGCCGGAAAGGTTCTCCGCCGGGCAGACCCGGGCCCCGCTGGCGGTGGCGGCAGGCAGCGGCTGCGACGGGGGTCTTGGGCACCGTCCTCGCCGTGCTGACGGCGGGAATCGCCGCCGCAGCCGAGCCGCGACCGGCCTTCGCCGGGGCGGCGGTCCGGCAAATCGACGACTACGCCGCGGC
>CAZIQV010000137.1:0-5754 GCA_964541275.1 uncultured Chitinophagaceae bacterium
GACCGATCGGCCCCCAGAAGTTTTTCCGCAGCGGGTACTGTCCGGTGAGCAGCCCATAGCGGGACGGGGAGCAGACGGCTGAGGCCGAGTGCGCGTCAGTAAATCGGCGGCCCTCGCGGGCAAGCCGATCGATGTTCGGCGTTCGCAGCTTCGTCGCGCCGTAGCAGCCGAGGTCCCCGTAGCCGAGATCATCGGCGTTGATCAGCAGGATATTCGGGGGCCTTGGAGCAGACGCGGCCACCAAGTTGCCCGAGGGCACGAGCAGCCAGGACAAGCCGGCAAGAACAGCAACCAGACGCATTGTTTTCGGCCCCAGTCGAAGAATCGGTGAAAGTCCCGAGCATAGCCGGGGAAAGCCCCGGGGCGGTCCGCGGGCATTGTCTGTTTCGGCGGCACTGGTTGCCGCTGGTTCCCCGAGGCCGGGGTCGCTGGCAGCCCCGACGTTCCCCTGCGACTCAATCGGCCGACAGCCTGACACCAGCGGGCAGGAATGTCACCTGGCGATCATTGGCCAGCGGCTCACCCGGCGTCGAGCGGCCGGCAGCCACCTGGCTGTTGAGCAGTTGCAACAGCCGATCGACCTCGGCCGGATGGTCGGCGGCCACGTTGGTGGTTTCGGCCGGATCTTCGCTCAGATCAAACAGCTGCAGCGGCGGCAGCCCCTGCTGTTTGGCCACCTTTTCCTTGGGGCCGCTCCAGCCGCCGCTGCCGCGGCAGAGGCAGAGCTTCCAGGGGCCCTGGCGGATCGCAAACGAGCCATCAATCGAGTGGCTGATGAGCGTGTCGCGGGCCGATTTGCCCGTACCCGTGAGCACTGGCAAGAGGCTGAAGCCATCTTCGCCGCCCACCTCAGCCCGGGGTTGCCCCGTGATTTCGGCCAGGGTGGGGTAGATGTCGGTCAGGCAGGCGAGGGTGTCGGTGGTTTGCCCAGGTGGAATGGCGGCTGGCCAGCGGGCCAGCAGGGGCACCCGGTGGCCGCCTTCGTAAATGTCGGCCTTGTGGCCGCGGAACGGGCCGCTCGGGTCGTGGCCGTGCTCGGCAAGCAGCGGAAAGTTGGCCTCAGGTGAGCAGCCGTTGTCGCTGGTGAAGATCACCAGCGTGTTCTCATCGAGGCCGGCGGCCTTGACGGCGTCGAGCAGCCGGCCCATCAGGTGATCGACCTGCATCACGAAGTCAGCATAGGGGTTGAGCCCACTGGCATCCTTGAACGGCGGGACCGGCACGATCGGGGTGTGCGGAGCAGGCAGCGGCAGGTAGAGAAAGAATGGTTTGCCCGCTCGGGCCGCGGCGGCTTGCTGCTGCACGTAGGTGATCGACTTGTCAAACAGATGCGGCAGCACCTGGGGAATCTCAAAGTCGGAGCCGATCGGTCCCTTGCGGTACCAGCCGTAGCGATCCTCTTGCTTGGTGACGCCCTCCTCACGGTTCGGCACCGCCGTGACCCGGCCCGTATCGACCCAGACATAGGGAGGCATGTCGAGGGAACCGCAGTGGCCGTAATAGGTGTCAAAGCCGTTGATGTCGGGGCCGTTTGCCACCGGCTTGGTGAAATCGATCGTCTTGCCGGTCTTGTGCCAGTCCCAGCCGAGGTGCCACTTGCCGAACATGGCAGTCTGATAGCCGGCCGCCTTCATCAGATGCCCGAGGGTCGCCCGTTCAGCCGGAATGAGATGCGGACTTGTGCCGCTGAGCACGCCCCTTCCCAGCCTCGAACGCCAGTTGTAGCGGCCGGTGAGCAGACCGTACCGGGTTGGGGTGCAGACCGAACTCGGGGTGTGGGCATCGAGAAACGCGATGCCCTCATCGGCCAACTGCTGCAACCGGGGGGTCTTGATTTTGCAGTCCGGGTTTGTCGCCGTCAGATCGCCGATGCCAAGGTCGTCGGCCATCACCAGGATGACATTCGGCCGCTGCTGAGCCCCGCAGGAATCTGCGGCCAAGAGGGCGGCCAGCACTGCTGCCGCCGGGCAGCACGTGAGAAGGCGACGAATGTGCCGGTGAAAACCCATCGCTGCATGCTCCCCGGGACGAGGCTCACTGGCCCCTTTATACTTGCAGCCGCCGCGTCCGCGTGCCGGCTGCACAGCCGCCAACACGATACTCGAACAGCGCACAACTTTCATGGAACGACTCCGGTTCCTTCTGAGTGGTTGTTTTTGGCTTGTCATGCTCCTTGCCGCAGCGGAGCCGCCGTTCCCGGGCGAGCAGTCCGACTTTCACGGGTTTCCGATGGTTCACGACGCCGAGGCGGGATGGCGGGTCGTGCTGCCCAAAAAGCCGGCTCCCGGCCGGCCGTGGGTCTGGCGGGCCCGGTTTTGGGGCCACGAGCCGCAGGTTGACGTCGCCCTGCTTGAACGCGGCTTTCACATCGCGTTCTGTGACGTTGGCAACCTGTTTGGAAGCCCTCGGGCGATCGAGATCGGCGACGCCTTTTATGCGAGTCTCGTCGACGAGCACGGCTTGGCGGCAAAGCCGGTCCTCGAGGGCATGAGTCGCGGCGGCCTGTTCATCTACAACTGGGCCGCGGCCAATCCGGACAAGGTGACGGCGATCTACGGAGACGCCCCGGTGATGGATATCAAAAGCTGGCCGGGAGGACGGGAAGCGGGCAAGTCCGGCCCCGGTGCCGCCGCTGCCTGGCAGGCCTGCCTCGCGGCCTACGGGCTGACTCGTGAGCAGGCACTGCGGTATGACCGCAATCCGCTCGACACCCTTGAGCCGTTGGCCCGTGCGGGAATCCCGATCATTCATGTCGTCGGTGACGCCGACACGGTCGTTCCCGTCGCTGAGAACACGGCGATTGCTGAAAAGCGGTACCGGGCTCTCGGGGGCACCTTCAGGGTCATTCACAAGCCCGGCATCGGGCATCATCCGCACAGTCTTGAAAACCCCGCGGCGATCGTTGCCTTCATCATGGCGGCCTGGACGCGGGAGTTTTCCCGGGCCGCAAAACCACCCCCGGGTGTTCCGGTCGGGAAACTGCAACGCGGTCGGGCCGCGGGCCGATAGGCTTGGCGTCGGCGGGACCGGCCGGGCCGGTCCGCGGGAAACCGCGGCGATCGCCTTGCGCAGCGGCAGTCAGGTGGCCGCCCCCGGCCGGTCCGAGCGGTCGATTGACTGACGGCGGCGGGGGTGGCCCGGCAACCCGAGACGGCAGGCTCGGCGGAAGAATCCTGCCGCCACCTGCGGGAGTCGCTGCCTGGGGTTTTCAGTCCTGGCCAAGCTTGCTCCGGCCCAAGACGAACTGATGATCGAGGGGCACCGCCACCTGGTCGCCGCTCGCGGCCAGCAGGACGACGTCGGCGTCGCGAAAGTCGATGCGACTGACCCGGTCAAAGGTTGCGGGAACCGGGACTGCCGCCTGAATCGAGCGAACGTCGGTCGGCCTGTCGGCCTCGAGTTCAACGACCGTGGCAATGCCCCGCTCGGAGAGCAGGTTGGGCTCTGCCGATGCCGCCAGTCCGTCGGCAAAGAACCCACAGACGTCTTCAAGGCCGAGGCACTGATTGCGGCCGTTCCAGGGAAAGCCGTGGCGGCCGCGATTTTCCAGCCACAGGGCTGTCATCGGCAGGATCGCCGGATCGCGGAGCGAAAACCAGACCCAGTGGTCTCGGGTGTTCACCGCCGCGGTCCAGGCGGGCGTGCCGCCGAGTTTTACGGTGTCGGCCACCACAGCCAGCAGGTCGGCGTAGCCGCGGCGGGCCGGCAGGCGGGAGCAGTCGACCTCGGGCGGATCCTTGAACAGGCTCGGCACCCGCGCCAGGTCGGTGAAGGTCGCCGCGATCGCCAGAGCCTGATATTCGCCACTGGCCGGATCGCTGAAGATGCCGGGGTTGGTCATGCCGAGCCGGAAGGGACTCGTCGAGACGGCAAAGACACCCTCCTCGTCGGGCATTGCGAGCGTCGCGTGATGGCCGAGCGGCGCGGGCCCCGAAAAGCCCTCGATCAGGTGCCGCTGGTAGACGACGGGCTGGCCGGGCCGCAGCAGGATTTCTTTGGTGACCCGGCCGGGCCGGATCGTCGTCTCAAGCGACAATGCGAGTCGGGCGGTGCCGTCGCTGCGCGGAGTGGCGTCTTCGAGCGTCCAGGCGGCCGTCGCGGTCTCGCCGTGCGGGGGATGTCGCTCGCCCAGAAAGGCCGCCGCGTTGCCGCCGAAAGGCAGGCAGAAAAAATCACCCCGCAGCGGTGTCAGCACGGCGGCGGGCATCGCTGTCTGATTTTCGTCCTGCCAGGGGCTGACATAATAAGGACTGATCGGGTGCGACGCCGCAACGCCGAAGGTCACCGGGGCGAGGTGCCCGCCGAGTTGGGTCACGGCGAGCGAGACGGTGTCGTTTTCCAGCAGGTAGCTCGGCTGGTTGGAAACGGTGCGCGGCTGGACGGTCGTCATGCGGGAACTCCGGGGGAAAGGTGTGCGGTGCCGGCCGGAAACAGCCGTTCAGGTCAACCGAACCCGCGGGGCGGCTGGCTCGGCCGCCGCCGCGGTGCCGATCTTCCAGGCGGTCATTCCGAGGTCGGCCAACTGGTGCTGAATGCTGTCGGCAAAATGCGGTGAAACCACGAGGACCATGCCGAGTCCCATGTTGAAGACCCGTTCCATCTCGGCGGCGTCGATCTGTCCCAGCCGCCCCACCCAGCCAAACACCGGAGGCACTTCCCAGCTGGCTCTGTCGATGGAGATTTGGATGGTCTCGGGCACGATCCGGCCGAGGTTCTCGGCCAGTCCGCCGCCGGTGATGTGGGCGATGCCGTGGACCACCTGCTTGACCCGGTAGTGCCGCAGCACCGTCCGGACCGCCCGGGCGTAGAGCCGGGTGGGCTCCAGCAGCAGGTCGCCGACGGTCTTGTCACCGCACTCAGGAACGGTGTCGGTCAGCGAGAGCCCCGCCATCTCAAAGACCACCTTACGGATCAGGCTGTAGCCGTTGGAGTGAAAGCCGGACGAGGCAATCCCGAGGACGACATCACCCGGCTGAATCTGGCTGCCGTCGATGAGCCGCTTGCGTTCCACGACGCCGACACAGAAGCCGGCGAGGTCATAGTCACCCCGCTGGTAGAGGTCGGGCAGGATCGCCGTCTCGCCTCCGACCAGAGCGCAGTCGCTGGCGACGCAGGCATCGGCAATCCCCCGAACGATCGCCTCGAGGAGCGGCGGCTCATCGTGCGACATCGCTACATAATCGAGAAAGAAGAGCGGCTCGGCACCGGTGCAGAGCAGGTCGTTGACGCTCATCGCCACCAGGTCGATGCCAACCGTGTGATGAATTCCCGCCGCCACGGCTACTTTCAGCTTGGTGCCCACGCCGTCGGTGCAGGAGATCAGCAGCGGGTCGTCGTATTTCCGTGCGAACAGCCCCCGCAACTGCAGCTGGAAGACGGCGGCAAAGCCGCCGTCGCTGCCCATCACCCGCGGGCACTGGGTTCGCCGCAGGTGCTGGGGCAGCCGGGCCATCGACTCTTCGTAGAGGGCGAGATCGACTCCGGCGCTGGAATAGGTGGCTCCGCTCACGGGCTTATCTTCGCCGGGTGGCCGACGGCTGCAAGGGCCACGCCTAGCAGACTGCGGATAAAGTCCGCCGCCGCGGGAGGCGGCGATCGGCAACACCGAAAACCCTCGGCGTTTTCGGGTGTTGCCCAAGTGGACGAGCGTTCGCCCGTATTCGCGGGCAAGGGCCATAGATCGCTTTTTCCAAGGACAGCTAGGCTCTGTCTGAAAAGGCTCCCGTTGGCCCGAGAGCGAGCTGCTTTGGCCTC
>CAZIQV010000138.1:0-5717 GCA_964541275.1 uncultured Chitinophagaceae bacterium
CGAAAACGTCAGCGACTTTTCGCTCGAGAGCGGCCCCGGCGGTCGCTGAGTGCATGGCTCAACCGAGCCGTGAGCCGAAATCGACAGCCAGATCTGCTACGGCTTGAGTTCGATCGTCAGATCGGTCAGGCCCGCTGCCGGCACATCGATCTCCAGATCGGTAGTGGCCAGCCCTCCGTAGCGTTTGGGAAACGGCAATTTTCCCGCCTTGGAATTCTTTGCCTCGGCCGTTCCCGGCATCGGCACTTCAGCTGTCGAGCCGAAGGTCACCCGATGAAGGCCGGTCACCGCGCCGTCATTCGGCCGGAAGGTCGACAAGCTGAAACGGCCGTCGGCGTCGATCGACCCGGTGGCGGGCCTTCCCTTTGCAGGAGTGAAGGTGATCGTCGCGTCGGTCACCGGATTCCCCGCAAAGATCACCCGGCCCGAAACGGGTGCTGTGGGCGGAGTTGCCCTGCCCCCACATCCCGCGGCCACCAGAACGACGAGAACAAGTTGCCTGATTGAGTCGCGGTACCGCATGGAGCGTCCTCCTGTGGAAGAACTGATTTTTCGCGGACCGCCCCTGGAACAACTGGGTCCAACACCAGTCTTGAGTCCCCAACGTCACCGCGCAATGACACGTGTTTCGCCGACACCCCCAAAGGGAGCTACGGAGACACCGACTCGCCACCCGAAATTGTCGCCAATTGCCGGTAGACATCGATCGCGATCGAATCCTGGATGAAGGCTACCGACCCATCGACGGATGCAAATGTCCCGCCGCCGGGATGGCGGCTGAAGAACGAGTAGTTTCGCGACCAGTCGCCATGCGCGGAAGCCAGGAAGGCACTGCCCTGCTCAATGCGATAGTTCAGCGGAACCCCGCAGGTGGCCGTGGCATGATTGAAGAAGAACCAACTGGTGTGGTTGCACCATTCGGGAACGGTCTCCCCGACGGCAAAGGTCTTTGACGTGCCGTCGAGAATGTCGACAAGCGTAGTGACGTTGCCTGAATGCTTGTCGGCATTGCGGTTGATCACCCCGTTGCCGCGATCGAGCCCGTTGCCGGAGGCCCCCCACTTGTTGGTGGACTGCGTCACGCCGGTGTGATCACCCCAGGCCCAGTTGCCGCCTGCCACTGCCTTGTAGCTGGTGATGCCCCACTCGCGGCCGGCGGTTGGATGATTGCCAAGATTCGCCCGGCCGTTGCGGGTGCCCCGGCGGGCACTGCCGTCTGACGGGCAACGGACATTGCCGAGCGGTTCGGCGAAGGCGTCGATGTTGGCCGTCATCGGCTGGCCTTCTTCGGGCAGGGCGTCGTAGACCGCCTGCTCTTCCATGTAAGGCAAACAGTTGGCCAGCCACGACCGGCCGGTGTTGTTGGTGTTGTACCGCTGGCCGACGCCCGCCAGCCGGTCGGCCTCACTGCGGCCGTAGTTCTCCGGAAGCCGCCCTTTCGCACTTTCGTGGTTGAGCATGGCCAGTGCGAGCTGCTTGAGATTGTTGGTGCAGGCAGACCGGCGGGCCGCCTCGCGGGCCTGCTGCACCGCCGGCAGCAGCAAGCCGACAAGCACTCCGATGATGGCGATCACCACAAGCAGTTCGATCAACGTAAATCCGGACCGGGCAAACCCATTCCAGCCCTTGGGTGGCGATCGCCTTGGGCCTTCACGGCGGACTGGAGTTCCGAGATGGCAGCTCATGAGAGGACTCCTGCGGCGCAATGGATCGGGCGACGGCGAAGAATCGTGATTGGTAACGCTGGAAATTCCGGCGGATCGTTCCCACCTCAAACCCGCCCACCACATTGAACTTACCGCTTTTGGGGAGTCTGTCAAGCTTTTTCGAATCGGACTTTCGCGCAGCACCTCCATCGGCGAGTGCCCGCAGAGAAATCCCCCCGCTTCGAGCAGTGGAAGCACCCGCCCCGCAGGCCGCCAGATACCGAATTCACTCCGAAGACAGCTCAAAATCGAAGCGGTTTTCCTCGACGTCTTCGGCAACCAACGCTTCCAGTTCGGTGGCGACGTTGTAGCGGGTCGGCAGGGTGTTAACCTCCACCGACTCGTCGTATCCCGGGCCGTCAAACCCCATCGTCTTCTTCATCGAGGACGACTTCGACGCCGTGATCATGACCCGGTTGCGGCCGACGATCGCCTGACCGGCATAGCTGCCGTTTTCAATCTGCATGGTTGCCGGCGGTTCGCCGTTCATCGCGTTAAACGAAATGCGGCCGCGGGGCAACGACTTGCCGTCGACCAGCACCTCGCCCCGGACCGGCATTCGCACCGCCCTGCTGCGGGCCCGGCCACAGCCGATTGCAAGCCCTGCCCCGAGAATCAGCAGGAACAGAGTGACCGGGAATGGTCGCCAGCGGCCGGAGTGGCCACCTCGGAAGGCGTTGAGGACCCGCATCGGCCGCCACCTTTGCTTAAAAGGAGGAAATGTTCTGGCCGTCATCCCGGGTCGCCAGCGCAGCGAGGGTGAGCATGGCAATGTCTTCATTCAAAAACCGCACACTGCCGTCGGCCATCAAGGCACTGACACCGCCGGCATGGCCGGCGTTGAGCGGGATGTTGGTTCCGACATTCTGGCAGACGCCTGTCTGCCCGCAGTCACCCGGCGAATCGGGCCAGCCATCCTTCTGGTTGATGCGGTACCTGATCGATGTCATCTGGAAGGCCCGGGCATCGGTCTGCCCGCCATTCCAAGAAGGGCTCGGAGAATGCCAGCCGATCTGCCAGCTGTGCAGCAACCCGGTGCCCCACGTCACCTGCGTGCCGTTTTGGGTCACGAGAAAATCATTCTGTTCACTGACCAGAATCGTCTTGCTGCTGCCGTCCTGGAGATTCCCCGGGTCGTTGTCGTTCCTTCCGGGGATGATCGCCCCGCCGCCGCTGAGGCCCCCGCCCGAGCAGCAGCCGGCGGTGCCCGGGTTGCCGCGGTGGTACCGGCTTTCGGAAATGCCGGCGATGCCCCCCTGGGCCTCTCCCACCGCCCCGGTCACCGCCACATAGTGATTGTTCTGATTCGGCCGCTGGCCTGCGTAGGGCGATGGAGCATCCCGGCCGACGGGCGAGGACGGACAGAGGTAATTCGCAATGCCGGCACCCCGCGCCTGCCGGATGTTGTTGCCGGCGCTGGCGCCCCAGCCCGACTGGCCGGTGAACTGAAACCGGTCATAGAGCACCCCCTGTTCAATGTAGGGCAGGATAAAGACCGTCCAGGCACTGCCCCAGCCACCGCCGGTCGACTGGGTGCCGTAGGGCGGGTAGTCGGCCATGCCGCCGGACGGGAAAAACCCGTGCACTTCATTGAAGCCGTGAATGCCGAGGCCGGTCTGCCGCAGGTTATTGCCGCAACTCATCCGCCGGGCCGCCTCGCGGGCCTGCTGGACCGCGGGAAGTAACAGCCCGACAAGCACGCCGATAATGGCGATGACCACCAGTAGTTCAATGAGCGTAAAGCCGCCGTTGCAGCGTGGTTTCGCCTCACCGCGGCCATCGCCAGCGAAAAGCGGCGATCTGTTGTGTCGAGCGGTTCGCACGGGTCCCGTCTCCGCAGCATTCACGATCGTTTCTCACACACTTTCCGGCGGTCCAGAATTTGCCCCCGCCGCGATGGTAGTGTTTCCCCTCCCCCTGTCAAGCAGAATGAGTGGTCGGCTGCCCGCCGCCGGCCGAGCGATTGACCAAAGGCGGCGGGACAACGCGAAAAACATCCGCGGCATGTCGCTGCCGAGATGTCCGCCTTCGCCGGTTGCGGCCGCGAATCCGACCCGTTTACCGGCTGACGGCGAGCATCCGTTCGAGGGCCACCACTGAATGATGGGCGGTGTCGGCAGCGACTGCAATCACATTGACAGGCTGGCCCGCCTCAATCTGCTCAAGGCTCCAGCAGAGGTGCGCGAGATCAATCCGGTACATCGTCGCGCACATGCACACCGTTGGCGAGAGAAAGCGGATCGTCTGCTCGGCGTGTTCCTGCTCCAGCCGCCTGACGAGGTGCAGTTCTGTCCCGATCGCCCAGATTGAACCGGGAGCGGCGGCCTCAACCTGCTTGATAATAAAGCTCGTCGACCCGGAAAGGTCGGCCTTGTCGACAACTTCCATCGCGCACTCGGGATGCACGAGCACCTTCACGCCCGGCAGATGTTCCCGCATGGCGTCAACATGCTCAGGCCGAAACATCGCGTGCACGCTGCAATGTCCCTGCCAGAGAATCACGCGGCTCCGCTTGAGCGTGGCGGCGTCGTTGCCGCCGAGCCGGGGCTGGTGCGGGTTCCAGACGCACATCTCATCCAGCGGCACGCCCATCGCCCGCGCCGTGTTGCGGCCGAGGTGCTGGTCCGGAAAGAAGAGCACCCGCTTGGTGCGGGCGAAGGCCCAGTCGAGCACCGCCCGGGCGTTGCTGGAGGTACACACGATGCCGCCATGCCGACCGCAGAAAGCCTTGAGGCTGGCGGCTGAGTTGATGTAGGTGACCGGCGTGATGTCGGAAGTGTCGATCACCTCGCCGAGGTCGGCCCAGGCATCCTCGACCTGATCGATCGCGGCCATATCGGCCATTGAGCAACCAGCAGCCAAATCGGGCAGCACCACCGTCACCCGCCGACCACCGCGGCTGGCCACCTGCTCGGGCCGGTTGACCAGCATGTCGGCGGTCTCAGCCATGAAGTGGACGCCGCAGAAAACGATCGCCTCGCAGTCAGCCCGCTCAGCTGCCAGCTTGGAGAGCTGATAGCTGTCGCCTCGCAGATCGGCATGGGCGATCACGGCGTCTTGCTGGTAGTGGTGGCCGAGAATCAGCAGCCTGCGACCGAGCCGTCGCCGAACCGCTTCAATGCGGTCGGCGAGGGTTCGATCATCAAGCTCCCGATAGGCCGGAAAGGGGCTGCCCGGGGCGAGTTCGGTGGCCTCTGGATTGGCGGTGCTCATGACTCTCACAGGCTGTCGAGAGACGCTGCCACCCTGGGCCGTGGCAACTTGCGACCCCGGATACCCTCGCTGGGTAAGGGGACTGCCCAGGTAAAGCATCGCGGAAAATTTTCGGTTCATCCGATTATATGCAGCCGATAACGGCAGCCGAACGGGGTCCCTGTGCGGCGACAACGAGTCGACTTATACTGCCCCGCTGCGGTTGGAATCCGCCGCCCCACCCAGCATCCGCTGACGGCGGCACCCCCGTTCACTCAACACCCCGACAGGGAAGGCTGGCAGAGGCCGATGGCAAAAAAGACAGCAAAAAAGACAGCAAAAAAAACAGTCAAAAAGGTGGCCAAAACGGCCGCAACCGCGGCGAAGAAGGCGGTCAAAAAGGCGGTGAAGAAAAAGGCGGCGACGGGCAAGGAGGCCCCGGCGAAGGAGAAACCCGTCAAGAAGGTTGCCAAAAAGGCGGCGAAACGGGCGCCTCGCAAGAAGGTCGTCAAGGAAGTCCGACTCAAGGCCTATTGGGGCGTTTTCAATTCCAGCCTGAAACGGCTGGCGGTGTTCGAGTATGCCGACAAGCGGGCGGCGGAGAAGAAGGCCAAGGAACTCTCCGGCGGGTCGAAGGGCGTCCACTTCATTCAGCTGGTGAAAGAGCCGATCACGGAGTAGTGGTCCGGGCACAACACCCGAGCTCTCCGTCAAGCCGGCTGCCAAGCCCAACCTGACTGCCACCCGGCGGCAGGATGCCGCCCATGAGCACCAGCGGAACGTCACAAACCTCGGCTTTGTGTCGTTCCGCCCAAGGAA
>CAZIQV010000139.1:0-5680 GCA_964541275.1 uncultured Chitinophagaceae bacterium
AGAACCCGATGTCCTAGGCCACTAGACGATGGGGGCGAATACTCAGTTATCCACCTGACGGTACCGACCGCGTTCAGGGTTTTCAAGGCTGCCCCGTCCCCGGGCCCGCGGACGAAACCGCGTCACTGCCCGCAGCCGACCGAGGAGAAACCCAGCGCCAAACCCAAACGCCGCCAAGGCTCCGGTCACCGCCCAGACCCGTCGCGAAACGAGCTGGTCGATCTCCTCGCGATCAAGCGTCATCTTCAGGCGTGCCGTCGCTGCAGCCACCGTCGGTGACTGCTGACTGACGCCGGCGACGGTTCGGAACTCGCGGGCCGCCGCCGCGAGTCGCCGCGGCGAGAAACTCCGGGCAAAGTCCGCTTCCGGGTCCCAGGCCAGCGGCAGTGACGCCGCCCGGGCAACCGGGGCGAGGTCTGCCGACAACCGGTCGACAGCCGCAAGCAAATCAGACGGACTCGCAAACCGATCTGCTGCCGCTTTCGCCAGCAGTCGCTCGATCAGGCCGGCCAGCGGCCCGGCGAACTGTGGCCTGATTGACGCCAGTGACGGCACCGGGTCCCGGGCATGGGCCAGGGCGACCGCCACACCAGTCGTGCCCCGAAAAGGCGGCTCGCCCGCAGCGAGATGATAGGCGGTCGCTCCGAGCGAATAGAGGTCGCTGCGGATGTCAACCGACTCGCCTCGGGACTGCTCCGGGCTCATGTACAGCGGCGTGCCCAACGCCATGCCGGTTTGAGTCAACTCGAGGTTGTCATGGACGACCCGGGCCAGGCCGAAGTCGGCCACCTTCACCTCGCCCCGGGGTGTCACCAGCAGGTTCTCCGGCTTGATGTCGCGATGCACAACGCCGACCGAAGCCGCCCGGTCGAGCGCCGCGGCCACCTGGACCAGCACGCTCAGCACCTCGGCCGGGGAGAGCGGCCCCCGGTCCCGGAGCCAGGCTCGCAGGGATGGCCCGGCAACAAACTCCTCGACCAGAAAGTGCACACCGTCGATGCAACCCACTTCGTGGATCTGCACGATATTGCCATGCACCAGCGCTGCCGCGGCCCGGGCCTCCTGGGTGAAGCGGTCGACCGCTCCGGGATGGACAAGCGTTGCGGGCCGCAACACCTTGACGGCCACCCGCCGATGCAGCGACGCCTGCTCGGCGACGTAGACATCAGCCATGCCGCCACTTCCCAGCCGGCGAAGCAGCCGATATCCTCCCAGCACACGGCCGGAGTAGTCGTGGTCGAGCGATGTGGTGGCCGGAGGGTTCTGCATTGACTCTCGCCGAGCGTCCGCGGCATGCGGGCAGGCAGCCGACGTTTCCACAGTATCCCGAGAAGGAGAACCAATGGCAAAGCCCACCGCCGAAGCCCTGCAACAGGCCGCCGCCGCCGTCGATCTCGAAGGCTTCAACTACGAGGTGACCCTCGAGACGTCGGCAGGACCGATCCGGCTGACGCTCGACCCGGCCAAGGCCGCGGGCCACGTTCGCAACATGATCGCCCTCGCGGAAAGCGGCTTTTACGACAACGGCTGCTTCCACCGGGTGATCAATGGCTTCATGATCCAGGGAGGCTGTCCTGAAGGCAGCGGCACCGGCGGCCCGGGCTACACGATCGACGCCGAGTTCAACGACACCCCCCACGAGCCGGGCGTCCTTTCAATGGCCCGGACCAGCGATCCGAACTCGGCCGGCAGCCAGTTTTTCATCTGCCTTGAGAAGGTGCCCCACCTTGACGGGCAGTACACGGCCTTTGGCCGGACCGCCGACGATGAGAGTCTGGCTGTCGTCAAGGCAATCGGAAACGTCGCCACCGGTGCCGCCGACCGGCCGCAGCAGGAAGTGGCCATCGCCAAGGTCACCGTCACCAAAACGCCGAAGGGGTGACCCAGCTACTGCCGACTCTTCCAGATCAACCGCAGTCCCAAGAGCACCAACGACACGCCGCCTGCCGCGGTGAGCACCGCCCGGCCATTGGCGAAGACGTCGAAGTGAGCAAGTACCGCCGCGGGGATGCCAATTTCACCCGCCGCAAGCCATCCGGGGCCGGTGGTCTGGCCGGCCGAAGCCGGCGAAGGAGCCCGGGCCGCGTCCGGCGGCGGCGGGGTAGGTGGTCTTGTCAGGCCGGCCGACTCGATCCGCGGCTCGCGGAGGGGCCGCTGCCGGGAACCGCTCGGTGGCGGCCGGTTTGCGACTGCCGAAGACGGCAGCCGCGTCCGGTCGGGGGCCGGCGGGCGGACGACTGCGTCATACCCGTCAGAGCCGACGCTCGCGAGAAACAGCCGCACCCGGCTGACGCAACTGCCGACGGTCCGCCCCGCCCCCTCGCCAAAAAGCACGCCGGCGAGCCTGCCGTCTGCGTCGAGAATCGGCCCGCCCGAATCGCCCTGCCGGGCCGGGGCCGCCAACTCAACCAATTCCTCGGGATACCCGCGGCCGGGGGAGAGATATTCGGTGCAGCGTCCCGTCTGAGCCCGGAAAGAACCGCGGCCGTAGCCGGCAATGGTCAGCGGCTCGCCCGGCACCGCGTCGCGGGCCGCCAGCAGGACAGGTTCGGCCGGCGGCTTCCAGATCGAGATGGCGGCCAGATCCCAGGCCTCATCAGACCGCACCACCGTGCCGGCCGACTGAAACCCGTCGGGAAACTGCACCAACACCGCTGACCGACTGTCGCGGATGACATGCCAGTTGGTCAGCACCAGTCCCTGGCTGGCGTTGACGTCGACGAGCACTCCCGAGCCAAGCGACACGCCGCCCTGCTCCGGCGCAATGATTCGGGCGACGGCCGGATGGGGCGGCTGGCCGCTGAGAAGATAGTCGGCAAACAGGTCGGGGTCGAAAACCTGCTGCTGCCGGCCCCAACCCCACTGGGTCGTTCCAGCCCCCCAGCCCTCGGCTGCCGCCGCCGCCGGAACGACCGCACACACCAGCCCGATCGCCGCAGGCCAGAGGAACAGAGCAAGACCACCGGTCGCCCGCAGGCCGGGATGTCGCATGACTTTTCTCGTCCGGGGCCCGTCTCGTTCGGGGCCGGTCTCGTCCGGGGCCGGGGAAGTGCCGTTGTACGGCGATGTCGACGAACGCTCCCCGCCTGCCGTGCGTCTCAGCGAGGCATCCGCCGCAGGTGCTGCCGCAACTCCTCACGGGCAACGATCCGCCGCAGCAGTTCCTCCCGCAACTCTTCCCGCTCGAGCCTTGAACTCAGACCGCCGCCGGCCGCTTCCCGATTCCGCTGGGACGTTCTCGGTTCTTCAAGTTCCAGGCTTGCCTCATGGCTCATCCCTGCCTCCCTCTGCGTTCGGTGGCGGCCGGCATCGCCACGTCAATAAGAAGGCTTCGGCCGTCGGCACCAAGCACCGCCAGTCCGCCTCCCACCGGCCCGACAACCGGCAGGATCGGCAGGGCCAACTACCGCGGGCCGGTGGCGGGAATCACCTGAAAGCCCCCGTCCCGCAGCCGTTGGTAGAGCCGGCCGACATGGTCGCGGTCGGCGGTTTCGACGGTGACTTCGACCGTGGTGGAAAAGACGTCGGGTCCCGAGAAGGCCCGGTCGTGTTCGATCTCCAACACGCTTGCCCCCGCCTCGGCAATCGCCGCGGTCAGCCGGGCGATGCCGCCGGGCCGGTCGCTGACGTGGGCGGTGAACCGCCAGAGCCGGCTGTCGGCGGCCAGACCGTGATCGATCACCCGGTGCAGGATCGTCGGATCGATATTGCCGCCGCAGAGGAGCAGCACCAGCTTGCGGCCGGCCCACTCGCGACCAAGATCGCCCATCACACCTGCCAGGGCTGCCGCCCCTGCCCCCTCACAAACGGTCTTTTCCAACTCCAACAGCCGCAGCACTGCCAGCGACAAGGCTTCCTCGTCGACCGTCAGCACCCGGTCAACCCGCGGGGCGGCCAGGGCGAAGGCCCGCTCACCGACTTTCCCCACCGCCAGGCCGTCAGCCAGCGTCGGCCTGACCGGTGCCTCAACCGGTCTGCCGGCAGCCAGCGAGGCGGTGAAACTGGCGGCGGCCGCCGCCTCGACGGCGATGATGTCGATGTCGGTCCGCCGGGCTTTCGCCGCCACGGCAACGCCGGCCAGCAGCCCCGCCCCGCCGGTGGGTACGACGATTGCGTCAGCGTCGGGAACGTCGTCAAGCACCTCGAGAGCGGCGGTCCCCTGCCCGGCAATCACCTCGGCATCGTCAAATCCATGAATCAGCCGCAGCTTTTCACGGTCTGCCAGGGCGACCGCCCGCCGCCTGGCATCCTCAAAGGTTTCACCTTCCAGCAGCACCGTCGCCCCCAGCCGCCGACAGGTCGCCACCTTGACCAGCGGCGCAAACCGGGGCATGACCACCGTCACCGGAATTTTCAGCAGCTTGCCGTGGTAGGCGAGGCCGAGGGCGTGATTCCCAGCCGAGGCCGCAACGACCCCGCGGGTCCGTTGGCTGTCGTCGAGCAGCAGGAGGGCATTCCGCGCGCCTCGTTCCTTGAACGAGCCGGTCCGTTGCAACAGATCGAGTTTGCAAAAAATCTCGCAGCCGGTCAGTTCTGACAGCGGAACACTCGGCGGGCAGGGCGAGCGGTATATGCCGCCGGCGATGCGGGCTGCGGCCGCAGCGATGTCTGGCGGGGTCACCGACTCGGCCGCCACGGGAAGGGCGTTGGCGTCAGTCGCGGTCATGCTGGGAGCCCTCCTTCGGCACTGCCTTTGCTGTCGGTGAGCCGCTGTGGCCGGTGAAAGGACCGCACGTCGATCCAATCCATGCCGGCCCGGCGAGCAGCCTCAAGCCCGAGGTCGCTGTCTTCCCAGACGAGGCAGGCCTCCGGCCGCACGCCGAGCCTGCTCGCCGCCTCGAGGAACGGATCGGGATCGGGCTTGTGCCGGTCGGTGTCTTCGCTGGCGACGATCGTCGCGAAGCACTCAAGGACGCCAAGCCGCTGGAGAATCTGCCGGCAGACCGCCTGATAGCCACCGGTGACAACCGCCAGCGGCAGGTTTCCGGCGGCCCGGCGGACGGCGGCGATGACCGGATCGATCGCGGCGACGTGGGGCAGTTGATCGATGAAAGCCCGCTCCTTGAGCGATGCCGCCGCGTCGAGGTCGATCTCGACGGCCGCCTCGACGGCGAGCGTCGCGAGAATGTCGCGGGTTGGCCTGCCGCCGAGGGCATAAAAACGATCCTCGTCAAAGACCAGCCCGTGCATGGCGGTTACCTGCAGCCAGGCTCGATAGTGGGCCGGCATCGTGTCGGCGAGCGTGCCGTCGCAATCGAACAGCAGGGCTTCATAGTCCTGCATTCGCCAGTTGGGGGTGTTGGTCATCGATAACCCGAGGCTCATCCGGTGGCTGCGTTCCGGCGCGTGCCGCGCTGCGGCTGGCAACGATCGCACACGCATTGCAACGAATGTAACGGCTGGCTGCCGAATCGGACGGCCACCGAGGCCGTTTTTTCCAGCTTACCGGCAGGGTTTTGCAGGGTAGCCTAGTGTGACGGGCCGTCGCCCCCGGCGGTCATGCAGGTTTTCTCACACTCGGACCTCCCATGCGACTTCCAACCCTTGGTATCCGCAACCGGATGCTGCTGCTGGGCGTGCTGCCAACGGCGGTTATTTTCCTGATTGTCGTGCTGCTCAATTTTCAGCGGATGCAGGCCCTGTTGCTCGGCTTGGCCGAGGAAATTCTCGCCGAGCGGAC
>CAZIQV010000140.1:0-5674 GCA_964541275.1 uncultured Chitinophagaceae bacterium
CCTTGATCGTCGCTTCCTATTTTCCCGGAAGAAGCGTTCCGGTTCTGCCGATTGTCCTTGTGGGAAGCCCGCGGCAACCAGCGGCTCCGGCCCTTGGCAGCGGTTGCGGGCGATCGCGGGTGCATCCCGGCGACCCCGGAAAACGCCGAGGGTTTTCGCGGGTGGTGTCGCCGTCTGGCCGGCGGCCGGTCTTGTCTCGGTCTGCGAGTGCCGCTGAATAGCCGTGGAAGACATCATCATGTTCATGCTTCAGTCTCGTGGCTGCTTTGTCGCCGCCGGGGTTTTGCTGATGTGGACGGCGGCGGCGGGGGCGTCCGCCGAAGACCAGCCGGCTGGTCCGCCGCCGGCCGAGGTCGTCGAGCGGGGCGAGGCGGCCGACCCGAACCAGACCGGCTTTGAGGTGGCTGCCGATGCAACGGCCGCATCGCTGCTGGCCGAGTTGGTACCGGGCCGCAGCGATTCCCCGACCGACTGGTACGCGCCGCTTGAGCGTCTTTACGCCTGCGGTGAACCGCGGATCCTCTGCCCGTTCGTACCGCCCCCGCCCTGCCATCCGGCCCAGCCTCCCGCCCCCGATGACTTTGTCGGCGTCGCCGGCTTCCCGACCGGCGGCCCGCTCTACGAAGGCCCCTGCAAGCCCCGGGCGGGCAGCCGCGACCATTGCCGCTGGCCGACCATCCGCCGCTGGCATGACGCCTTGGTCGACCGGTTCTACGCGCCGAACTACTGGCCGAAATGATCGACCGCAACTGCTGCTCGCAGCCAGCCGCCGCGCTGGCATCTGCCGACTGAATCAGCCACACTCTGAGGCGGCAGCCGGTGGCCGTTTTCAGCAGGCTCGGCAACCTGCCGCTGTCAGCTGAGAACCAGGCAAGGAGTCGGAGCGTGCGGGTAGCGATCATCGGCATCGGGGCGATCGCGGGCATGCACGCCCGGGCCCTGGGCGACATTCCAGGCATCGAACTGGTCGCGGCATCCTGCCGCACGGAAGAAAAAGGCCGGCAGTTCGCGGCGGCATTCGGCTGCCGCTGGTACGCCGACACGGCCGCAATGCTCCGCCGCGAAAAGCCGGACGCCGTCACCGTCGCCACCCCTTCCGGAGCCCATCTCGATGCGGCCGTGAAGGCGATTCGGAAGGGCATTCACGTCATCTGCGAAAAGCCGCTGGAGATCACCACCCGGCGGATTGACCGGATGATCGCCGCCGCCGACAAAGCCGGCGTGGCTCTGGGGGCGATTTTTCCTCAGCGGTTCAATCCGGTGGTTCAAACCGTGCAGGCGGCAGCTGCCGCCGGCCGGTTCGGTGAGCTGGCAGTGGCCGCCAGTGCCGTGCCCTGGTGGCGAGACGACGCCTACTACGGCCCCGGTCGCTGGCAGGGCACGCTGGCCCTCGACGGCGGCGGTGCCTTGATGAACCAGTCGATTCATGGCGTTGACGCCCTGCAATGGATCGCCGGGGCAACCATGCCGGAGCTGCCACCGGAGGCCAACCCCGTCGATAGCGTGGCCGCCTTCACCGCGGTCAGGGCCCACGACCCGGAGCGGCTGGAGGTGGAGGACACCTGCGTCGCTGTTTTGAAACTCAAAAACGGCGGCCTTGGCCAGCTGCTCGCCGCCACCAGCCTCTACCCCGGGCGGCTGCGGCGGTTCCTTTTTGGGGGCCGCGGGGGCACCGCGGAGATCGAGGAAGAGCAGCTGGTGACCTGGCAGTTTCGTGAGGCTCTGCCCGACGACGAGGCCACCCGCGAACGCTTCGGGGCTGCCAGCGGCACGTCGGGCGGAGCGGCGGACCCGCTGGCGATCGACTATTCCTGCCACACCCGTAACTTCCAGAGTTTTTTCGCCGCAGTCGCCGCCGGCCGGCGGCCGAGCCTCGACGGCCGCGAGGGCCGGAAGGCAGTCGCGATCATCGAGGCCTGCTACCGGTCGGCACGCACCGGTCGGATCGTCTCCCTCAAAGACTGATGACCTGCCCGGTTGTCATCAGGAGCCACCATTCGCGCGACAGGAGTCCCCGACATGCGGTATGGCATCTGCAACGAAACCTTTGGCGACTGGCCCCTGAAACGGGCCTGCGAGTTCGCCGCGGCGTGCGGCTACACCGGCATTGAGATCGCCCCCTTCACCCTCGCCGGCGACCCGCGTGAGCTCTCGGCGGCCGAGCGGGCCGAGCTGCGGCGGACGATCGCCCAGGCGGGCCTCGACTGCATCGGCCTGCACTGGCTGCTGGCGAAGACCGAGGGCTTTCATGTCACCGACCCCGACCCGACGGTGCGAGACCGCACGGTGGGCTATCTCGGCGAACTGGCCCGGCTCTGCCACGATCTCGGCGGCCGGATTCTGGTCTTCGGCTCGCCCCAGCAGCGGAGTCTGCTGCCCGGGGTTGCCGCCGAGCAGGCGTTTGGATTTCTCCAGGACGTCTTTGACCGCCTGGTGCCGGCGCTGGAGGCGACCGACACGGTGCTGGCCCTCGAGCCGCTCTCCCCGATCGAGACCGACGTCCTCAACACGGCCGCCGAGACCTGCCGGCTGATCGAGGCGATCGGCTCTCCCCATGTCAAGCTGCATCTCGACGTCAAGGCGATGGCGTCGGAAGAGTTGTCGATTCCCGAGATCATTCACGCCAGTGCCGCCCAGCTGGAGCACTTCCACGCCAACGACGTCAATCTCCAGGGGCCCGGCTTCGGGGCAATCGAGTTCGGGCCGATCTTTCAGGCCCTGCACGACATCGCCTACAGCGGCTGGGTGAGTGTCGAGGTGTTCGACTACACACCCGGCGCCGAGCGGCTCGCCCGCGAGAGCATCGCCTATCTGCAGCGGGTTGACGAAGAGATCGGCTGAGGGTGTCGCGTGGCGACAGAGAACTCGTCAGCTCCGCAAGGGGCGACCGCGGATGCGGCGATTGGCAACCCCGCAAGCTCCCGGTTTTTTTCTGCGGTGCTCAAGTCAGCTGGCAACTGGCGTTCGCCCGCCTTGGAGGGCAAGGCCCGGGATCGCTTTCCGTCGACAGCTACAGCGTGGCTGCGTCACGTTGCGGGCAGCCGGCCGCGATCGCCTCACCTTCAAGCTGCAGCGTGACGTGGGCGATGGTGAACTGCTCCGCCAGCACGCTGCGGGCCGCGGTCAGGACCGCCTGCCGATCACCCTCGGGCACGACGAGGTGCGCCGTGAGGATCACCTCCGAGGTGCTGCTGCTCCAGACATGCAGGTCGTGCACCTCCCGGACACCCTCGACGGCGACGAGCGCAGCGGTGAGCTGTTCGACGTCAATCCGCCGCGGCACGGCATCCATCGCCAGGCCGATGCTCTCGGTGAACAAATCCCAGGTGCCCCACACGATCACCGCCATGATCACGATGCTCACCAGCGGATCGATCCAGCCGAGACCTGTCGCCATGATCGCCAGCCCGGCCACCACGACACCGACCGACACCGCGGCATCTGCCGCCATGTGGAGAAATGCCCCCCGGACATTGGCGTCGCCGTGACTGCCCCGCATGAACAGGACTGCCGTCGCCGTGTTGATCACCACGCCGATCGCCGCCACCAGCACCATCGTCAGGCCGGCCACCGGCGCAGGCTCGCGAAACCGCTGCACCGCCTCCCAGAGAATGGCACCGCAGGCGGCGAGCAGCAGCACGGCATTGGCAAAGGCGGCATAGATCGTCACCCGCCGCAGTCCGAAGGTGAACCGCCGCGAGGGCGGCCGCCGCGCCAGCAGGCTGGCACCCCAGGCCAGCAGCAGGCCGACGACGTCACCGGCGTTGTGGCCGGCGTCGGCAAGCAGGGCGAGCGACCCTCCCCAGAGGCCGAACCCGAGTTCGACCGCGACAAAGCCCGTGTTGAGTCCGACGCCGATGACCATCGCCCGGTCAAAGCCCTCGGCGGTCATCCCGTGGGCATGCTGGTGGCCGTGATGATGAGGGTGGTCGCAGGCCATGGGATGCCGCCAGACACGGGCGAGGGTTGCTGTCCGCGTTGCCCGAAAACTCGTTACGATCATAGTTGACAGGGAATCAAGTCTGCCGCCACTGGAGACGCCGCAGGGCAACCCGGAAATTCTGGCGGCGTCGGCGGCGGCCTTTTCGGGTGCTGCCGACGTGAACCTGCTGACGCTCGCAGTCGCGGGCCGGGTCCACGGCTGGCTTGTTCCAAAGACAGCGAGGCGATCGGTGGCGGTGCCGACACAACCTCGCCGCGGCGAGACCAGCCGGAGGAGCTTCGATGGGCGAGCAGATGCGGGTGGCGGTGATCGGCAGCAGTTCCGGCGGCGGCTGGGGCCACGACATCGACGAGTTGTTCATCGGCCTGCCCGGCCTCACGGTCGTGGCGGCCGCCGATGATACCGAGGCGGGGCTGGCGGCCGCCTGCCGGCGGCACGGTCTGCCCGGCTCAGCCGGCTTTCTCGACTGGCGGAAGCTGCTGGAGGCGACCCGGCCCGAGATCGTCGCCGTCTGCTCCCGTCACATCGACCGGCATGCCGAGGTCGCGGTCGCCGCGGTCGCAGCGGGAGCCCGCGGCATCTTCATGGAAAAGCCGTTTGTGCGGACCCTCGCCGAGGCCGACGCGGTGGTGGCTGCCTGCCGGACCGCGAATACCAAACTCGGGCTTGCCCTGGTCAACCGGCACTGCCCGACGATCGCCGCGGTCGCCGGTTTGGTGGCCGACGGCAAGCTCGGCCGGCTGCTCGAACTGCGGGCCCGCGGCAAGGAAGACGCCCGGGGAGGCGGCGAAGATCTCTGGGTCCTCGGCCCCCACGTGCTCGACCTGATGGTGCACTTCGGCGGCGTCCCGCAGTGGTGCACCGCCGTGGTGACCACGGCGGGACGGCCGGTCACCCCGAGTGACTTCGCCCCCGGTCCCGAGGGCCTGCCGCCGATCGCCGGCGACGCCATCGCCGCCACCTTCGGGCTCGCCGACGGCTGCACCGGCTCTTTCGCCAGCGTCCGCGAGGCCGGGTTCAAACAGCCAAACTTCGGGCTCACGCTGCTTGGCACCAAGGGCGAGATTCACATCCGGCCCGACCACATTCCCCAGGCCTACTTCCGGGCCGCACCAGCCTGGCGAATGAACCGGCCCTACCCTTGGGTGCCGGTCGGACCGGAGGGCCCAGACCCCGACCTCTCGGAAAAGGGCGTCGACCGGTCGGCTGCGCGGGCTAGCTGGGGCCGGTTGGCTGTGGCCGATCTCGTCGATGCGATTCAAACCGACCGCGAACCCGAGACCGGCATGTTTGCCGGGCTGGCACTGACCGAGATGAACACCGCGATTTATGCGGCATCACTCAGCGGCCGGCGAGTCGCCTGGCCGCTCGACCGCGGCCTGCTGCCGGCGGTGTTGGCATCCTGAAGCCTTCTGGCACCACAGGCAGAGGGCAAAATCGCCCCCGCCTTTCCGGGGTTCTTCCCCGGCGGGCTAGGTTCTGTCTGAAAAGGCTACCGTTGGCCCGAGAGCGAGCTGCTTTGGCCTCTGGCAAGGACGGCGAAGCAGCCAGATTTGCAGATCTGGCGATGGAGCCGGACGTAGCCAGAGGGTAATTGAGCCGCTCGAAGCCAGGTACTGAGTTTTCAGACAGAGCCTAGGCTTCGCTTTGCGGCTGAGGTGCCGGCAGACATTGCAGCAGCATTTGCCTGGTACGAACGACAACGTCCAGGCCTCGGCTGCCAATTCAGTG
>CAZIQV010000141.1:0-5672 GCA_964541275.1 uncultured Chitinophagaceae bacterium
CCCTTCGCCGCGACATCGTGCAGCACCGCAAGCGGGAATTCGACTACGTCGTCCTCGACGAGGCCCAGGCGATCAAAAACGCCGCCAGCCAGGCGGCCAAGGCCTGCCGGTTGCTCAAGGCCCGCCAGCGGCTGGCCCTCACCGGCACGCCGGTGGAGAATCACATCGGAGAACTCTGGAGCATCTTCGAGTTTCTCAACCCGGGCCAGCTTGGCACCGCCGGCCGGCTGAAACGGTTTCTCGCCGGCGGCCGGGGAAACGGCGCCGAACTCGTCGCTCGGGCGGTCCGTCCGTATCTCTTGCGGCGGACCAAGTCGCAGGTGCTCGCCGACCTGCCGGAAAAGACCGAGCAGACCCTGTTCTGCGAATTGGGCGGACAGCAACGCCGGGGCTACGACGAACTTCGCGAACACTTCCGTCGCGAACTGGCCAAACGGATCGGCCGGCAGGGGGTGGGCCGCAGCCGGATCGCCGTGCTCGAAGCCCTGCTTCGGCTGCGGCAGGCGGCCTGCCATCCGGGACTCATCGACGCCGACCGCATCGACGAGCCTTCGGCCAAGCTCGAGACGCTGCTCGAGCAACTCGGCGAAGTCCTCGACGAAGGCCACAAGGTGCTCGTCTTCAGTCAATTCACCAGCTTTCTGGCGATCCTGCGGCGGCAGCTCGACGCCCGCGGACAGGTCTACGAATACCTCGACGGCAAGACGACCGACCGGCAGCGACGGGTGGAGCGATTCCAGGAAGATCCCGACTGCCGGCTATTTCTCGTCAGCCTCAAGGCGGGCGGACAGGGGCTGAACCTGACGGCCGCCGACTACGTCTACATTCTCGACCCCTGGTGGAACCCCGCGGTCGAGGCTCAGGCGATCGATCGGGCTCACCGGATCGGCCAAACCCGGCGGGTGTTCGCCTACCGGTTGATCGCCCGCGACACCGTCGAAGAGAAGATCCTCGCCCTTCAGGGGCAAAAGCGGGAATTGGCCGAGTCGATCGTGACCGCCGACACCGGCATCCTGGCGGAGCTCACCGCCGAGGATATCGAGATGCTTCTTTCCTGACCGGGGCGGTACCGTGGCGGCAACCGCTTATGGAAAGCTAACGTTTCTCGGGATGAATCGGCGTCGGCTAAACTCCAAAAACAAGCTGGCAGCAGGCGACCGCCGTCGGTCATCGCTGTCCTGCCGAGTTGCCCGTCCTTTTTCGTGGAACCGAGCCATGCCGCTGACCAGTGTCTCGTCGAGTCCAGCTTCCAAACCGTCGCTGAACAGTTCGCCCACCGGCAAGGAACCGCAGATCAGCCATGCGATCCTCGTCGTCGACGATGAGGAGGACCTGCTGGAACTGGTCCGCTACACGCTGTCAAAGGAGGGCCACACGATCAGCTGCGCCGGCACCGGCGAGGATGCCCTCAAGCAGGCCCGGAAGCAGCCTCCCGACCTGATCGTGCTCGATTTGATGTTGCCCGGCATCGACGGGATGGAGGTCTGCCGCCGGCTCAAAGGCGACTCGAAGACCCGTGACATCCCGATCATCATGCTGACCGCAAAAAGCGAAGAGACCGACGTCATCAGCGGTCTCGACCGAGGTGCGGACGACTACATCACCAAGCCCTTCAGCCCGAGGGTGCTGGCGGCGCGGGTGAAGTCACTGCTGCGGCGAAAGGAGGCCGAAATCCGCAGTCAGCTCGAAACCACGATCGAGGTCCGGGAACTGGTCATTCATCCCGGCCGGCACGAGGTGAAGATCGAGGGAGAGCCGGTCGAGCTGACCTATACCGAGTTTGCCCTGCTGCAGTTTCTCGCCAAGCGGCCCGGCTGGGCCTACACCCGAACCCAGATTGTCGACGCGGTCAAAGGAGAGGATTATCCTGTTACCGAGCGATCGGTCGACGTGCAGGTGGCCGGATTGCGGAAAAAGCTCGGGGCATTCGGCTGCAACATTGAGACGGTCCGGGGCGTGGGATACCGGTTCCGGGCTTGATGCCCCCCGTTCCCACCGGCAGTCTGCCCCATGCCCAGAACGAGGCTTGCCAGGCATCTCTTCGTCACCTACTCAGTCGCGGTGGCGGCGGTGATGGCCGGCTGTTACTGGCTCGCCTCGCTGCAACTGGCCAAGCTGGCCGATGAGACGCAGTTTCGCCAGATGATTGCTCTGGCTCGGGGCCTCGCCGACGCTCCCGCCGCGGTCTGGCAGGACGGCGAAGAGACCGGATTGGGCCAGCTGGTCCGCCAGCTGAGCCGGCCGGCCGGCATGACCTCAGAACTGCTCGACCCGCAGGGCCGGCGGCTCGCCAGCTCGATTCGCAGCGATCCAGACGGTCTCGATGCCGTCGATCGCTGGCCCGACCCGGAGCGGCTGCTCGCCGAAGCCCGGGCGGGGCGGACCGCCCGCGGAAGCCGCTACGACACCGCCAGCGGGAGCCGAATTCTCGCGGTGGCGGTCCCGCTCGCCGACGGTGGAGAGACGGCAGGCATCGTGCGAGTATCGGCCGATACCCGCACCTCCGACCAGAACCTCGGCCGGACCCTCGGCAACCTGCTGGCCGGCCATCTCGCCGGCGGGATGCTCGCCCTCGTCATCGGCTGGATGATCGCCGCTCGGATGGCTCGACCGGCCCGGGAATTGGCCCAGGCAGCCCGGCTGGTCGCCGACGGCGAGGCGGGCGTGAGGATGCCGGGGTCGGAGGTGGCGGAATTCGCCACCGTTGCCGCCGCCGTCGGCGTGCTGCGGGATCAGCTCGTCGAACGGGGCCTGACGATCGGCCGGCAGGACACCCAACAGGAAGCGGTCCTCGACAGCATGATCGAGGGCGTGCTGGCAATCGATGTCCGGCAGCGGATCGTCGGCCTCAACCAGGCCGCCGCCGACCTGCTCAAGCTCGACATCGATACCGTCGTCCGCCGGCCGCTGCAGGAGGTGATCCGCAACCCCGACCTTCGCCGCTTTGCCCTCCGGGCAATCGACTGCCGCGCCCCGGTTGAAGATGACTTCGTGCTGGCCGGACCGACCGACCACACAATCCGGGTCCGCGGCACCGCCCTCCGGGACCCATCAGGGGAGGGAGGGGCTGTCATCGTCCTCAACGATGTGACCGAACTCGAGCGGCTTGAGCGGGTTCGCCGCGACTTCGTCGCCAACGTGTCGCACGAGTTGAAGACGCCGATCGCCTCGATCAAAGGCTTTGTCGAAACGCTGCTCGACGGCGCCGTCGATGATGCGGACGACGCCCGGCGGTTCCTCGACATCGTCGCCCGTCAGGCTGACCGGCTCGAGGCGATCATCGAAGACCTGCTGGCGCTTTCGCGGATCGAACAGAGCGAGGAGTCCGGCAGCCTGCCGCTGGAGCGGTCCAGTATCCGCGATGTGCTGCTCGCCGCCCGATCGGAGTGCCTGCCGCGGGCCACCGACCGCGGGTTGGCAATTGAGGTCGACTGCAGCGACAGCCTGACTGCGGAGATCAACGCCCCCCTCCTGGAACAGGCCGTCCTCAACTTGATCGACAATGCGATCAAGTACGGAGGGCGGGAGGCCCCGATCCGGGTGCGGGCCAGCCTTGAGACCAATTCCGACCGGGGGCAGCAGAGCCTGACGATCGCCGTCACCGACGCGGGCTGCGGGATCGAGGCGGAGCACCTCCCGCGGCTGTTTGAACGTTTTTACCGGGTCGACAAGGGTCGCAGCCGGCAGGCTGGCGGCACCGGCCTGGGGCTCTCGATCGTCAAGCACATCGTGCAGGCTCACGGCGGTGGCATTGCCGTCGCGAGCGAACCTGACCAGGGCAGCACCTTCACGCTCAGGCTTCCCGGCGGCGAAGACGCAGAAACCGCCGGGTGACGGGAGGCTTTGCACAAGCTGCACCGCCGCCGGGGGCGACCGCCTCAATCGCCTGTGCCAAGCGGCCCCGACATGGATGGGCACTTTGCAGCCGGCCGGCGGCGGTCGCCCGCGTCAGGTCTCCAGCGGCCCGGTGTGAAAGGCGAGGATCTGCTCCCAGGCCTCCTGCGGGGTCTCGGCATAGCTGAACAGGTCGAGGTGCTCATCGGCGATCACGCCGGAATCGGCGAGGAACTCGAAGTTGACCACCCGCGACCAATAGTCGCGGCCAAAGAGAATGATCGGAATCGGCTGCATCCGGTGGGTCTGCCGCAGCGTCAGCGTCTCGAACATCTCATCGAGCGTTCCGAAGCCGCCGGGAAACAGCACCGCCCCCGCGGCCCGCAGCACAAAGTGGAACTTGCGGAGGGCAAAGTATTTGAACTGAAAACAGAGTTCCGGCGTAATGAAGGGGTTGGGCTGTTGCTCGGCAGGCAGCTTGATGTTCAGGCCGATCGATTTGCAGCCGACATCGAAGGCCCCCCGGTTGGCCGCTTCCATGATGCCCGGGCCACCCCCGGTGACAACCACGTAGGCGCGTTTTTCCTCGCACTGGTTATCGATCGAAACCAGCCGGGCAAACTCCCGGGCCGAATCGTAGTAGTGCGAGAAGCCGAGCAGCTGCTCACTGCGTCGCAGTTCCCGGGCCGCTGCGGCATCATCAGGATTGGCAGCCTGATTTCGGCGGGCGGCGGCCAGCCGTCGTTCTGCCGCCGTCTTCTCCACGATCTGGGTGCCGCCGAAAACGATGATCGTCGAGGTGATATTGTCGGCCTGAAAGGCGAGCTCAGCCTTGCCGAGTTCCAGCAGCATCCGCACGCCCCGCATCTCTTCCCGGCGGAGCAGGCCTTCGTCATCCTGGGCCAAGTTGTAGCTGGGCGAGCGGAGAATCTCCTCCATGTTCTCGGCGACGTAAGACACGTCATCGCCGAGAATTGTGCTCGGGAGTGCCGGGCAGGACTCGCCGTGGGTTTCCCCCCAGGGTGGGCCGCCGGCGTCGGGATTGTGGGGCTTTCGGTCTGGTGGCTTGCTCATGGCGGCTCCTTCGGGGTGTGCCAGAAAACTCGGTCCCTGACGTCGTGCGGATCAGCGGCTGCCGGGTGGCGTCCGGCTCATTTGTCGTCCTCCAACCGAGGACTGCCGCGGCGTGCTTGCCAGAGACCGAAGCAGTCGCGGGCGGGCCCCGCCTCCTCCATTGATATCTGCCGCCGCGTCGCTCGGCCATGGCCCGGGCAGCCTTCAGGAATCAGCCTCAAGCAGCCGCCACACCCCGAGAGACTGTCGACAGCTCCGAGCAACCGTAGCGACGGACGCGGGCTCATCGCGGGTCTCCGCCGGCCCGGAGACGGGCTGTCACCAGGCTCCTGCCGGCAAGCGTCAGCCGGCCCTCGTCGAGCCGCAACGATTCGACCTGCCAGCGACGTCCCGGCTGCCGCCTGCCATCACCGGCGGGTCTCTCGGCCAGGCGTTCCGGAATGGTGACGAGCAGCAGGCTGCGGTCTCGGAAACGCTGCATCTCGGCGGCGAGCCCCGCCCCGGTCAGCCGGCGGCCGCATTCCCGCAGCACGGCATCGCGGGGCAACGGCAGGCTGCCGAGACCGGCCCGACGAACGAGCACCGCAAACTGGTTGGCTGCCCGCAGACTCACCTCAAGGTCGGCCCAGGCGACGGCGGTCACCCCCCAGGCGGTCACCTCAATTCCAACTCGAGCCAGTTTCGGCGCGAACTCGACCCGCGGCCGCGACAACCTGCCCCAGGCGGTGGTTTTGAGCAACTCGGAATGATTCCGGGGCAGGTCG
>CAZIQV010000142.1:0-5669 GCA_964541275.1 uncultured Chitinophagaceae bacterium
CCGCTTGCCAGTCTCTCACGCAAGAGCCCGCCAATGAACCGCGGCAGCCGGTCTTCAGAGCCCACGAGCCTGCGGCCGCCGCGGTCGGAAGACCGCCGAATCCGCCGGAACCGGCCGGCTTCCTCTGCGGACCAAGCGGTCGGTCTCAGCCGGCGGGTCTCATGTCAATTCGATTCCGGCTGCGGGTACAGCCGCCCCGCCGCCATTGCGGTGTTGGCGTGGCTGGCGACAGTCGTGCTCGGCGGTTTCGGCGGTCCTTTCTGCAGGCCCTCAAGCCAGGCTGTGGCCCAGGAAACGGCGGGCGGCGATGCTGGCAGCAGCGGGGTGAGCCTGCCATCGGATCGTCTGCGAGAGCGTCAGTTCGACCAGGCCCAGCGGCTGCTCGACGGCGGCCGCCTCGCTGATGCCGCCAGGCTCCTCGACGAGATGCTCGCGGCTGACGAAGACGTTTTTCTCGACGCCGCTCCGGCCGAGGGCCAGACCCGCCGGAGTATGAAAACGAGGGTCGCCGAACTGATCGGCGGCCTCCCCCCGGCCGGCCGCGATGCCTACCTCCTCCAGTTCCGCAGCCGCGCCGAGCGGGCGCTCGCGGCTGGCATCGCCGCCGACGACCTCGAGGCAATCGTCGCCGTTGCCCGCCGCTGGTTGCACACGCCGGCCGGCGGCCGGGCGGCAATCGTCGTGGCCAACACCCTGCTTGAAGCTGGGCAGCCCCGGGCGGCTGCGGCCTGGCTCGACCGGCTCGACGCCGGGTCGCTGAAGGTGCTCCCCGAAGCCGTGCAGAGCGGCGTGGTGCTGATGCGGGCGGCGGCAGCGATGGCCTCCGACGTCGCCGCCCCGCAGGCCGCTGCGGGCAAACTGCCGCCGGAAGTGCTCCTCGGTGGCGATCGACTGCCGCTGGCCGGAAGCCTCGACAGCCCGGCAGTCGCCCTGCGGCTTCGCGGCGCGATGGTCGCCGGCATCGGCTTGGCGCCGGCGGACGACCGCGACTGGCTTACCGACCGGGGGCCGCCCGGCCGGAATCCGATCTGCCGCTGTGACCGCCCGCTGCTGGTCCCCCGCTACCGCGTCCCGCTCACGCTGCATCCGCAAGAGTCGCAGCTGCTCTCCGAGCGGCGGCAGTTACTGCGGGATCAGGGCCTGCCGATCCTGCCGGCCGGCGGGCCACTCGCTGTCGGTGACTTCATCGTCGCCGAGTCGCGGGCAGGGCTGCTCGCGGTCGACTTTGCTTCCGGAAAACGCGTCTGGATGCAGGGCCAGTTGGCAGAGTCCGCCCTCGTCGACACCGCCGCCGACGGTGACGACGACCTGCCGCATCCGCTCGACCGGCTCTTTGCCGACGCCACGTCAAGCCGGCTCGCCAGCGACGGCCGGCTCGTCTTCGCCGTCGAGTCGCCGCCAACCGCCAGAGCCTCCGGCCGCCGGCCCCGCCTCGGCCGCCGGCAGGCGGTCACGACCAGCACGAGCAATCGGCTTGTCGCCTACGACATCGCCGCCGCCGGCCAGCTCGCTTGGGAACTTCCCCGCGACGCGGACGAGGCGGACGGTCGCTGGTATCTCGGAAGCCCGCTGCCGGTCGGCGGCGAGCTTTTCGTCCTCGTCGAAGAGCGGCAGCAGATTCGTCTCGACGTGCTCTCCGCGAGCAGCGGGGAAACCCTCTGGTCGCAGCCGCTGGCCGACATCGATCTCGACCACGACATCCAGAATCGCGGCGACCGCCGGCAGGCGGGGCTCTCGCCGGCCTACGCCGGCGGGATCGTCGTCTGCCCGACCGGCGGCGGGGCGGTGATTGCCGTCGATGTCGCCGCCCGTACCCTGAGCTGGGCCTACCGCTTTCCGGTGCCTGAGCCTGCCGACGTCCGCCAGCTTGCCAACGGCATCCGGCTGCGGCTCCGGGTACTCGCCGGCGGGGTGGCCGGTGTGAGAGAGGATGCCGGCGGCGGCGTGGGACAACGGCTCAGCCGCTGGCTCGATGCGGCACCGATCGTCGTCGCCGGACGCGTGCTGCTGACGCCGCTGGGGCTCGATGAACTGCACTGTATCGATCTGCGGACCGGCCAACTGCGGTGGAAGCGGCCGCGGGGGCAGTGCGTCATGGTTGCAGGCGTCGTCGGCCGCTCCGTGATCCTGTTGGGGCAGCGAGAGGCGTTGGCCGTCTCCCTCGACGACGGCGAGCCGCTCTGGGAAGAGCCGACATCCTTTTCCGAAGAGCAGGTCTGCGGCCGACCGCTGCTGACCGACAGCCGGCTGTTCGTGCCGCTGACCACACCGGCGGTCGCCGAGGTCGATGTTGCCACCGGCACGCTGCTGGGCAGTTCACCGGGCCGGGGCGAAAGTCTGCCGGGCAATCTTGTCGCCCACCGCGGCGAGATCATTTCGCAAGGCGTCGACTTCCTCGATGTCTTCCACCAGACCGTGCCGCTCGATCGCGCCGTCGAAACCGCCATGGCGGCCGATCCGGAAGACCCCTGGGCGATCGCCTGGCGCGGCCAGTTGCAACTGGCCGCCGGAGAGACGCAGGCGGGGCTCGAGGCGATCAGCCGCGTCCACGGTCCGGCCGGACCGCGGCCGGCGGCCGGGGTTGTCGGGCGGGCGGTTCGCCACGCGTTGCGGCATGACTTTGCCGCGGCATCACCCTGGTGGCAGGCGGGAGCCGCCGCCGCCGATACGCCGGCGGTGCGAGACGACATCCTCCGGCAGGCGGTCGCCGGATTTCTCGCGGCGAACGATCCAGCCGAGGCCTGGAAGGCCTGCCAGGCGATGCTCGTTACCCCGGTGGCCGCCGGCGGCGACGGCGAGCGACTCGTCGGCGACCCCGGCGACCCTCAGCTTCTGATTTCGCAAAACCGCTGGCTGCGACGGCAGCTCGACCGGCTCAGCCAGCTTGAGCCGGTCGGCGAGCAAGCCCGGCCGATCGCCGCCGAAATCGCCGCCGCGGCAGAGCAGGCGGTTGCCACCGCTGCCGACAGCGTCGATCTCCCAACCCGGATCACATTGCTCGAACAGACAGCCGAGCGGTTTGGCGGGCTGCCCGGCGGTCGAGCCGCGGTCACCGAGCTTGCCGCCGCGATTGACGAAGAGGCCGCTTCGGCGGCCGCTGTTGCCGGCCAGAAACTCCGGCTGCAGCGGGACCTGTTGGATCTCATCCGCGATCCGGCCGCCGCCTCCGGACGCCCCGCCGCCGCGGCCGACCCCGCCGTCGACGCCGCCTGGCCAGCCGGCGGTGTCGATGTCACCGACCTCAGCCCGGCCGATCGCGGCGGCGGGCTCGTCCAGAACCGCATCCCGGTCCCCCTGTTTCACACCGAAGCGTCGGCCTTCCCCGCTGCCACGCTCGAGACCGACGGCAGTAGCCTGCTTGTGCTCGACCGCTACGGCCGGCCGATCGGCGGCAGTATCCCGCTGGTCGAGTCGGCCGCCGGTCAGCGGCGGCAGCTGGTTCGCATCACCGGATCGCAGCCGAATCAGGCCCTGATGATCGGCAGGGTTTTGCTCCTCGCAACCGCTGACGACCTCGCCGTCTTCGAGGTGAGCGGCGATGAAGCCGACGACCACCGGCTGCTCTGGACCGCCAACAACCCGCTCGCAACCGCCGCCGAGCGGCACCGCATTGCAGCGGTTGAGTCGCCACTCGAGCGGCTGCTGCGACCGCTCGGCCCGCGGCCGCTGGGGCTGCGGCAGAATCACCACCAGCTGCAGGTGCAACGGACGCCGGTCTTTCGCATCGGCATGCCGCGGCTGACCGGGGTGCCGATCATCACCGACCGGACACTCGAGCTCCGCGATCTCCGCACCGGCCGGCTGCTCTGGCGACGGCGGCAGATTCCCGCCCAGGCTGAAGCCTTTGGCGATGACGAACTGCTCTGCGTCGCCGCCCCGGACGGGGCGGAGTCGCTGGTGCTGTCGATGGCCGATGGCCGCCTGCTCAGCCGACTCGACCTGCCGCCGCGGGACCGCCGTCTGGCGGTCTCCGGGCGGCGGCTGCTGGCAATCGACGCAGTCGTCGATGGACAGCCGCGAATCGACCTGATCTCGCTCGACGTCGGCGACGGCAGTCGGAACGAGGTGGCCGGCTGTCAAGGCACCGACAGGGCCGCCGGCGGGCCGCCCGGGATGTTCTTCACGCTCACCGCCGCTGGCCGGCTCACGGCGATCGATGTCGCTGCGGGCCGCGTCGTCTTCGCCACCGAGTTGCCGGAACCGCCAGCCGGGCTGTCGCAACTGCGGGTCTTGCCGTGGCAGGACCGCTACCTCGTCTTGGTTGGCCGAGCGGAAACCGCGGCGGAGCAGGCCCGCTTCGCCGCCATCAGGTCGATCGGACGATTCGGCAGCAATCGTCCAAGCTTGGTCGAATCGAGCCTGATTTACGCCGTCGACCGGCTCTCCGGCGACATGCTCTGGGCCCGGCCGGCATCGGTCCAGCGGCAGATCCTGCACAGGCCCCAGCCTGCCGGCCTGCCGGTTCTCCTCTTCGCCCGGGAACTTCACCTCGAACGCGACTCGCGGCAGCGACCCGATGGTCACCGGCATGGCCTGCTCTGCCTCGATAAGCGCAGCGGGGGGCTCCTGCATCTCGACGACGGGATCGTGATCGAGCCGAGACATGCTGCGGCAACAGCCGAGTTGCGAATGAGCGGTGAACCGGAAACGTCGGCAGTGCGGTTGCGAATCGAGTCGCGGCAGCGAGGGGGCACCGGCGCCCGCGAAATCGTGATCCGGTTCACCGGTCTCCCAGCGGCCGAGGCGGCCCGCCCTTTCCGCGGCGAGGACCGTGACCTTGTCTATACTGACGTTGCAAGCGAAGTGCGTTACTGGATCTGGCGGATGGTCGAGTCGATCGCCGAGCAGATTCTGTCGATCTTCGATTGAGGGATTCCCATGAGGCGGCCGCACCCTGTCGACCCTGCCAGCAGCTGCCGGCCGTGTTTCGCGTCGGCACCGCCCGACCGCGACGCGGGACGGCGGTGCTGCCGACTACCGGAGCAGATGGCCGCGGCGCCGCTTCCCGGGCCGCGGGGTTGCAAAGTCCGGACCGGCCGGCTGCGGCTGGTCTGCTCGCTGCTCGTCGCCATGGTCACCCTCGGAGTCCCGGCGGCCGCAAAGGCGGCCGCCGTCGAGGTCGACGACGCGATCAGCGGCGGACTTGACTGGCTGGTGGCAACCCAGTCGCGGCGGGGAAACTGGTCGGCCAATGAGGGACGCTACCCGACCGCGATGACCGCTCTGGCTGGCACGGCGTTGCTGCTCGAGGGCTCGACCCCCACCCAGGGACGCTACGCCGACGCCATCGCCCGGGCGGTCGACTACCTCGTCGGCCGGTCGCGTCCCAACGGCCTGATCGGCGACCCCAAGAGCGATGACCGCTACACCTACGGCCACGGCTTCTCGATGCTTTTTCTTTCGCAGGTCCTCGGCGAAGAGGAGGACGCCCGGCGGAGGCAGGAACTGATCCGCGTGCTTGAAAAAGCGGTCGAGTTTTCCGGCCGGGCCCAGACCACCGACGGTGGCTGGGGCTACGTCAGCGCCAAGGACGGCAACAACTTCGACGAGGGTTCGACGACGATCACTCAGGTGCAGGGCCTCCGGGGCTGCCGCAACGCCGGCATTCCGGTCCCCCGCGAGATCATCGACCGGGCGATCGCCTACATCCACAAATGCACGATGCCCGA
>CAZIQV010000143.1:0-5621 GCA_964541275.1 uncultured Chitinophagaceae bacterium
GTTTCGGGGATCAAATAACGTGATTTCCCTCAGCTTGCGCTTCGGGCTTCAAAGCGTGGGCTTTTTCTCACTGGTACGGATGAAGCCTCGCCATCAAAACTTGTGGCAAGGCCGAGAGTCTTCCGGTGCTCATTCGATTGCTCGGCAACTTGTGCCAAACAGCATTGCCGCGGAAGGCTGTTTCGGAACCAGGAGTGAGTCGAACCTTCGCCTCACACATCTCTGTGGCTCTGTGTGATGAACAACCACAGGCTCCACTTGAGTTTCACGCCAGCCAGTCATGAACCACATGACCGTGCACGTCGGTCAGCCGGAAGTCGCGGCCGCTGTGGCGGTAGGTGAGCTGCTTGTGATCGAGGCCGAGCAGGTGCAGCATCGTCGCCTGCAGGTCATGAACATGCACCGGCTTTTCGACCGCCTTGAAACCGAACTCATCGGTCGCGCCGTGAACCGTTCCGCCCTTTACGCCGCCGCCGGCCATCCAGACGGTGAAGCCGTGATGGTTGTGGTCGCGGCCGGTCGGTGACTTCACCCCGGCGTCGTTGGGCAGTTCAACCGTCGGCGTGCGGCCGAACTCACCTCCCCAGAGCACCAGGGTGTCTTCCAGCAGGCCGAGGCCGACCAAGTCGTCAAGCAGCGCACCGATCGGTCGGTCAGCCTCGCCGGCGAGTTTGCGGTGGCTCTTTTCAATATTGCTGTGGCTGTCCCAGGGCTGTCCGGCCCCGTGCCACACCTGCACATAGCGGACGCCCCGCTCGACCAGCCGCCGGGCAATCAGCAGCTGCCGGCCGTGGGGGGTATCGCCGTAGCGATCGAGCACATATTGTGGCTCGCGGGTGACGTCAAAAGCCTCTCCGGCCTCAAATTGCATCCGCCAGGCGAGTTCCATCGAGGCCAGCCGGGCCTCCAGTTGGGGATCGTGCCGCCGGCTGGCGAGATACTCGCGGTCGAGCGCCGAAGTCAGCTCGAACTGCCGCCGCTGGGCCTCGGCCGCCAGCACCGGGTGCCGGATGCATTCGACCAGCTCGTCGGCTTTTTTCTTCTTCGTGTCGACGTAGGTGCCCTGGAAGACCCCCGGCAGGAAGGCGCTGCGCCAGTTGGCCGTACCGCTGATCGGATAGCCACCCGGGCACATGGCGACAAAGCCGGGCAGGTTCTGGTTTTCCGTGCCGAGGCCATAGGTCACCCAGGCCCCGGCCGCCGGCCGCACCAGCCGGGCATCGCCGCAGTTCATCAGCAAGAGTGACGGCTCATGGTTGGGCACATCGGCCCGCATCGATCGCACCACCAGCAGCCGGTCGGCATGTCGCGCCACCGAGGGAAAGAGTTCGCTCACCTCGAGGCCCGATTCCCCATGCCGGCTGAAGCGGAAAGGCGATGGAAAGGCCGCCCCGGTCCGCCGCTCGGTTTTGAGCGCGCCCGGAATCTCCCGGCCGGCATATTCCTCGAGCTTTGGCTTGGGATCGAAGGTGTCGACATGGCTCGGCCCGCCATTGGCGAAGATGTGGATCACCGCCTTGGCCCGGGCGGGAAAGTGCGGCTGCCGGGGGGCGAGCGTGCCGGGCAGGTCGGCCGGCGCCGCAGCGACCGTTGCTGCAGCGGACTCTCTCTGCAGCATTCCTGAAGCGGCCAGCCAGCCCAGTCCGAGGCCCGAACGGCCAAGGAGGTCACGACGGGAGCAACTTGCTTGATCGGGGAGCGGTGTCATGGGGTCACCAGAATGCGGAAGCGTCAATCGATGTACTGAAACTCGGCCGTAGCGAGAATCGCCTGAGCCAACTGCGGCCACGGACCAAAGTTCGATTCGCCGGTTTTCGCCTGACCTTCCAACCAGACCCGCGCCATCACCTGCTCGCGGTCACTCGGGCTGCGGGCCAAGGCTGCCCGCCAAAGGGCGTCAATCCGCTCGTGATCCGGGGCCGCTGCTCCAGCCTCGCGGGCTGACCGGGCCGCGAGGCGTTTGGCCACCTCGACCACCAGCGGTGCGTTGAGCGCGACAAGCCCCTGCTGCGGGACCGTCGTCTGCGGCCGCACATGAACCGCCGTGTCAGGATTGGCGATGTCGAACGTCCGCAGGATACCGGGCACGTCCTGCCGGTCGAGCCAGCCGTAGAGCGTGCGCCGGGTCAGATCCTTTGCATCGAGCGGGTCCGTGCCCGGCCCGCCGGCGGTTTTTGGGTCAAGCGTGCCGGCCGCCGCCAGCAGGCTGTCCCGCCAGGCCTCCCAGGAAAGCCGCCGCCGCCGGGCCCGGCTGAAGAGCCGGTTGTCTGGATCGCGGGCGAACGTTTCCGGTCGCGGCGCCGTCGCCTGCCGCCAGGTCTGACTCAGCAGGATCTCGCGGTGCAGCCACCGCAGGCTCCAGTTACCCTCGTCGACGAATCGCCGCGCGAGGTCATCGAGAAGCTCCGGGTGACTCGGAGCCTCACCGCGAATCCCGAAATCACCCGGCGTCGCCACCAGCCCGCGGCCGAAGTGATGGGTCCAGACCCAGTTGACGAGGACCCGGGGAGTGAGCGGGTTGTCGGCAGCGACGATGGCCCGGGCCAGATCGAGCCGGCCGCTGCTGCCCCGGTCGACCTCGCGGCCACCGAGGACCGCAGGCAGCCGACGCTTTTGAATCTCGCCCCGGCGGCCGGGATTGCCACGCAGGAAAACCGCGGTGTCGACAGGATTCGGCCTCTCCGCCAGCACCATTGCCCGCGGCGGACCGCCGGGAGCCTCCGAGCGATGATTCACGATCGCCCGATTGAGGTTGCGATGCTTGTCCCGCTCCGACCGCTTCGACACCCGCATCGTTTCGCTCACCAGCGGAATCAGCGGCGTTCCCGGTTCGCCGAACAGCCGCCGCACCTGGGCCTGCCCCGGCGGTTGGTCTGAACCCTCCTCGGGAGCGGCTCCGGGAGCCACCCGAGCGATTAGCCGACCGTAGGCGGCAGCGAGTTCTCGCAGCGAATGGGGTCGGGCTGACTGCAGTTCATCGCGAACCAGCGGGTTGAGGGCATCGGTTGACTCGGCGATCAGCGACTCGGCCGTTGCTGCGATTTCACCATCATAGAGCGACGCCAACGCCGCCCAGGGGCCGAGGACGGAATCGGTGACCTTGGCTCCGCCGAGCAGTCGCTTGAGCCGCCCGCTAAGCAGCGGCTGAAGCTCGTACCCGTCGGAAAGTTTCGGCGGACGGCCGTCGGGCCGCTTCGCGGGCCTGACGACTTCCACGAAATAATCGGCGGCATGGGCAACCGCCTCACCAACTGCCCGGTCATAGACGGCCGCCTCATGGTCACTGACCTTCTGCCGAAGTTCGGCGAGCTTCTTGGCGAAGGCCTCAGCCTCCGGGCCCTCAGGCGGCGGGCCGATCACCGGCAGCTCGTCGGGACTCTGGCAGCTGGCAAAGATGCCGTGCAGGGCGTAGTAGTCGTCTGTCCCGATCGGTTCGTACTTGTGGTCGTGACAGCGGGCGCAGGCGACGGTGAGGCCCATCAGCCCCCGGGTGACCAGATCGATCCGGTCGTCGATGATGTCGTGGGTGTTGCCGCGGAAGGTTCGGCCGACGGTGAGAAAGCCCAGGGCGGCAAGATCCTCCCTCGGCACCGCCGGCTCAAGCCGGTCAGCGGCGAGCTGCAGCGTGACAAACCGGTCGTAGGGGACATCATCGTGCAGCGCCCGCACCACCCAGTCGCGATAGGTCCAGGCGTAGGGATATTTCGATGATTGCCCGCCAAACGCATAGCCGATGGTGTCGGCATAACGGGCCAGATCGAGCCAGCGGCGGGCCCAGTGTTCGGCATGCTCGGGCGAGGCGAGCAGCCGGTCGACCACCGCCCGGTAGGCAGCCTCGCTGGGGTCAGCGACAAAGGCATCGGCATCGGCGGCGTTCGGGGGCAGCCCGGTAAGGTCGTAGCAGAGTCGTCGATGAAGGACACGGGCCGCGGCGGGGGGGGCCGGTGTGATCTCCGCCGCCGCCATCTCAGCCGCGACGAATCGATCGATCGGATTGCTCGCCCAGGCTGCCCGAAGCTCAGCCGACAGGCTCTCGGGAAGCGTTGGCGGCTGATGCCGCACTGGGGGCTGCAGGGCCCAGTGCGATGTCTGGGCAGTGGCGATCCGCTCAGCCATCGCCTCAGCCCGGGTCGGCAACGCAGCGGTGTCCGCGCCGGGGCCGGTCCAGGGCAGCCCGATCGAAACCCACTGCTTCAGCGCTTTGATCTCCTCGCCGGAGAGTTTCTCATCCGGCGGCATCCCCATCTCGTCGGTGTGTTCAATCACGCTGACGAGACGGCTCTTGGCAGCATCTCCAGGGACAACCACCGCCCCGGAATCAGTGCCCCGCAACACCCCAGCCCGGCTGTCGAGCCGCAGGCCGGACTCTGAGACGTCGGGCCCGTGGCACTCCTGACACCTGGCTTTCAGGAGGGGCCTGACCTTGGTCTCAAAAAACCGCTCGGCCTCGGGCGAGACTGACTCCGCCATCGCAGCATTGACCGAGAGGCCAATTGCGAGGAGCAGGCCCAAGCCCCTCCAAAAAAATCGGAGGCGGCCGGGGCGCGATATATGACGGGCAACCATAAAAAAAAGCAGCGGGGAACCGCCGCACACCGGAGGGCAAAGCGAGTCGCTGAAGGCTCTCTCTATTTATAGTAATCGGCCCGCGGACGGGCGGCTTACACCCCACTTCTGCAGGAGGCCGTGAGAAAGCGGGCAAGCTTCGGTGGCGGAGCAGTTTCGGACCCTTCTATCAGCGGCAAACGTCTTGGCTGATCGTTCCTCGCGTGAAAACCGAATCAATTGGCAAGAAGGGTTCGGATATTGCGGCTTCGATATTGCCGAAGCGGGCTTGTGGCTTGCTCGGCGGAGGAGCTGGCAGACACAGCCAGCGGTGACACGGTGCGATTGATCGATTCGAGATGCCAACTCGGCGCGGTGCTCACAGCCGCGGTTCTCGCGGTGCTGGCAGCTTCAGCCGCCGCCGACCCGGGAGACCCTGCCGAGTCGTTGCTGCCGCCGCCGCCCGGCATGAGCGGCGCCGTTGACATTGACGGCGGCGGGGAGGTTGAAGCCGTGATTCCGGTCGGACCGGGGCCCAGCTATCCCCGGGTGCCGCGGGGCATCACGCAGCCTCCGGAACCCTTTGGGCTGGAATCGGACTTGGCGATCGAGCCGGTGACCCTGCTGCCGGAACCGGATGAGGAAACAGCGGCCGCCGTCAAAGTCGGCATTCCGGCAGAACTGCTCCCCGAGCCGCCAGAGGGCCTGACGATCAGCGAGGCAATTGACCGACTGCTGCGGCTCAATCTGGAACTGCGGGCCCAGGAGATGGAGATTTCAAAATCACGGGCCGACGTGCTGACCGCGGGGCTTCGGGGCAATCCGTTGATCTACACCGATTCGTCGATGATTCCCTACGGCAACTTCGACGGCTCCGGCGGCGGCCCGACCCAGTACGACACCAACATCACCCTGCCGATCGACTTCAACGGCAAACGCAAAAAGCGGCTGGCTGTCGCGAAGCGGGCCCAGCGAATCACCGAGGCGCTCTATCAGGATTCCATCCGGCTCCAGATCGACAACCTCTACACCGCCTGGACCGACGTGCTGGCGGCCAAGGCGACCATCCGGTTTCT
>CAZIQV010000144.1:0-5615 GCA_964541275.1 uncultured Chitinophagaceae bacterium
ACCCTCGACATCCAGCTTGGGAAGCTAGCGCTCTACCAACTGAGCTACGCCCGCAAGTCGTCGGCTCACCGTCCGACGGATTGTACCGAGACCAACGCCCAACGCCAGCAGCCGGGTGCAGCCTGCGAACTGCGACGCTGTCGAAGCCGGTGGTTCTGCGGGAACCCGCTGGGGCGTGAGCTGGGGGCCAACCCCGTGTCAGAATGCAGCCGGCTCGCTGTGAAGCCCCGCCGGGCGGCTGTCCGAGCATCCGCGTACAATACAACCTTCGGCAGGCTTCCAGCCATGTCGTTCAGGCTGCGCCGATGCGGTTGAACTGGGCGGCCTGCTATCAAAGCCGGCTGCCGGCCGCCGGAGTTCCTTGCCCGCAGGAGATCCCGCCAATGACAGATCAGCCCACGACCGACCAGCCGGCAGACGACCAGCCGGCCAGCCAGCAGGATCGTGACCGGCCTTCCCCTGGCGCATCGCAGCAGCATCCATCCCCTCACGCCGCGTCGGTGGATCCGCACGCTGTGTCGTCCGGATCAAAGACCGAAGCCTGCCGAGCCGGCAAATCACTCTGGCCGATTGGCGTCGTGCTTGCCGCTGTGGTTGCCATCGTCATCGCGACGCTGCCTGGGTGGCTCGTCTCTCCGGAGGGCGTCCGGCAGTATCTCCGCCGGGCCGTCCCGGGGCTCGACGGCGATGTCAGGGTGAAAACCGCCTCGATCGGTTGGTTCTCGCCGCTGTCAATTCAGGATCTGTCACTGGTGCCGACCGACGGAACCGCCCCACCCGTCAAGGTGCAGGCGATCTCGGGCAACCGCGGCCTGTTCGCCATTCTCTCCGACGGGGGGCGGCTCGGCCGGATCGATGTCAGCGGGCTGACACTCGACCTCGTTTTCGACGAACAGCACATCTCGAATCTGCAGCGACTGATCGGCCGTCGGCCACAACGTCCACGCTCTGCGGCGGTTGCTCCGGAAAAACCACCCGCCCCGCCGCAACCCCTGACGAGCGACGCTGATGAGCGGGTGCAGATCTCGGTCGCCGGTGCGCGGGTTCAGGTTCGCGGGCCCTGGACCAACACGCCATGGAGCAGTGATCCAATCGACATCAAAGCGGTATTGCGGCGAACCACAGCGGGTCAGCGGGAGTGGTCGCTCGCGCCGGTGAAACTGCTCGACCATGCCCGGCTTGAACCTTCGGTCGCTGCCGGAGTGCTCGCCTACGCCGCCCCGATTCTCGCCGATGCCACGAGGACGAGTGGCGAGTTCTCGCTGGTGATCGACGAGGCCCGCTGGCCGGCGGGCCGGGGGGACGAGGCGACTGTGGCAGGGGTCCTGACCCTGCACGAGGTCGACATCGGCCCGGGGCCTCTGGTCGCGGGCCTGGTCCGGTCACTCCCCGGACGGCTGCCGGCGCCACCAACAGTCCGCGTGGCTGAAGCCTCGCGGGTGCAATTCCGCCAGGCTCAACGGCGGGTCTGGCACGAGGGGCTCACCTTTGGCATTCCGCTCGCCGAGCAGGGGCGTCGGCTCGACATTGAGTCGAGCGGGTCGGTCGGGATCGACGACCGGTCGATCGACATGACTCTCGCCCTGCCTCTTCCAGGGAATCTGTCGCCGGATCGGCCGCTGCTCTCGGCGCTTGCCGGCAAGACGTTGCGGCTTCAGGTTGAGGGCAGCCTCGACGAACCGAAGCTCAAACTCGATGAGTCGTTAAAGAGCACCGTGGCGGCCGTCGCCGGCGATGTCATCGAGAATTTCCGCAGCAAGGATGCCGCTGCCGGAGCACGTGGCGAACCGCCGCGTGCGGCCGATTTGCAGTCAGGAGCCGAAGCCAAGCCGAGCATGCAGCCCGAGCCCGCCGAAACCTCCGCCGACTCCGCGTCAGCCGCGACCCCGGGCAAATCGGGGCAACGCGAGCAAATCAAAAGCATGCTGCCGCCGGAGGTGGCTGCCGACCCGGCAACCGATGCGGTGATCGATGCAGTCGGCGGTCTGCTCGACGAGGTTGCCCGGCGGCGAGCGAACCGAAAGCAGGAGGCTGCGAACCCGTCGCCAGAACTCCCAACAGGCGCGTCCCGTCCCGACCGGAACCGGCCCGGCCGCAGATTGCTTCGTCAGCTGCTTGAAGCGGCAAGCGGCCCGGCAGACCAATCACCGGCCGACGGTCCCGAGCCCGCTTCAAAATCCGCGGCGGCTGACGATACGGCGACGGGTCCTGAAAAAAAGCAATAAAAAAACCGAATCCCGCCATAGACGGGATTCGGCTCTTTTAAACGCCGCGAATCTCAGGGCAGATTCGGCCGGCTCGTTCATGCCACCGCTTGGCAAAGACGTGAGCAAGCTCAGGTCTTGGCTGGAGCGGCGGGTGCCTCCGGAGCTTTCTTGGCTTCCGGTGCCGGCGGTGCCGGCGGTGCCGGCGGTGCCGCCTCGGTGGGCGCGGCTTCGGTCGGGGCAGCCTCTGTCGGGGCGGCCTCCTCAACGATCACCGACTCGCCACCGCAGTCGCCACCGGCACAACCGCCCTCGACGACCATTTCACCGCAGCCCGAGCAGGCGGCTGTTTCGCCGCAGGGGTCGCAGCTGACCGGCTGCTCGCCGTGGCAGCGATGATGACGACGGAACAGGCCGTGGCACCGTCGGCCGTGGCACCGCCGGCCGTGGCAGCCGTGACGAAAACCAGCGACGGCGGCGGTGTCACCGCTGACGAGGGCAAAGACGATCAGGGCGACGAACGCCGCGAACGAAATTCCGAGAAAACGCTTCATTTTTTCCTCCCGAGATGGAGTGCAGACGATGTTTTGGTTGTCCGCTGCACATGACCGTCAACAAGCTGAAACGATCCGGGACGGCCACCGAACCACAGCAACCGAGATCTCGATGCGGTTGTTGGAAGCCCGCGGAACAGCCGGCGGCACCCCCCTGCAGGTGCTGCAGGTTGGACCACGCTTCCGTCGCCCACATCGACCATGAGGCTAGCTGTGAAAAAATGCCTGTCAAGCAATCTCGGAGGTTTAGGTGTTTTTTGAGGGCATCCGTGCGGTTCGCCTCTGCTGCGCAAGAGACCCCACAAAGAGGTGGTTCTCGGGTCGCAAGTGTCCGCCGGCGGACGTCCGGTGCAGTTCTCCCGGGCGAGATCCGGCTGGCGGCTGTCACATCAGTCGGGGACCGCAAAGAGGCGGCTATTCGACGAACTTTCCGCCGTTCCCGCCGTCCGCCGTCCGGGTTTTGGGCTGACTCGCCGGCTGCCCGGCGGCGAGTTTCGCGCGCCGATTGATCTCCTCGGCGACGAGTTGCTGCTTGGCGAGCATGTCGGCTGGATCCTCGAAATCGAGCAGCAACGGCGGCAGGTCGGGAAAAATCCGCATCGCCATGCCGACGACCCGCCAGCCTTCCGGATCGAGCCGGCAGACCCAGATCACATTGTCGGTGGTTTTGAAGCCGTCCGCATCGGTATCGGTCCAGGTCGTGGCGACATGCACCAAATCATCGGTGCCGTCGACGATTTCGCAGTCTCCGATGGTGTACGTCGCGGTGTCTTTGACGGGAGGGGCCACCGAAAGCCCGAGTTCCTCGGTTTTGGCTCGGGCGACCTCGGTCAGCATCGCAACTGCCGCCTGCTCGTCACCCCGCTTAATCGCCTGCAGAAACGTACCGACAACGGCCTTGGCGGGTTCCAGCTTCAGGGCCGTAGCGGGTTCGGCGGCACCAGCGGAGCAGCCCGACTGACTCGTCAGACCAAGCAGACAGCAGCCGGCCGCGAACGACATCAGCCACAGCGAAACGGCGCGGACCAGCCGCTGTTTCGGCATCGGCAGGACACCCTCGGCGGCGGTGCACGCGGCGTCGGTTGAACTCGCGTTCTCCATCAGAATAGTCTCCAATACCCCAGGGGCGATGCGGGCTCTTCGCCCAGACCAAGAAACCGGAACGATGTTGTTGTTGCGGACAGCGAGCTTGACCATGGATGCTCACGAACCGCCGCGGTTGGGGTCAAGACCGAAAAAAGGCTGGCCGGCCGCGTTTGGTCGAAAGGACGTTTCGATGCGGGGCAACAGGCCGCGATTCCCGGGGAGGCTCCGTAGTCGCCGCCACGTCCGGTTCGCCGTGGCATTGACGGTCGCTGGATTGCTATCGACGCTGGCTGCGAAAGGGCAGGTGATCGGATTTGGCAGGGTGAAGGCCGCTCGCCGGCAGCCGGCGCCGGCAGCCGAAAATCTCCCGGCCACCGATATTCTGGAAGCGGACGCCTTCGCTTTGCTCGCCGGCCCCCGCCCCGATTTCGACCGCATCAGCCGGGCGACACCGACGACGAAGCCGACCGCCCCGGCCGGAGAGCAGAACTCGTGGTCCGACCTCGTCTCTGGGGCCATCCTCGCCGATGAAGTCAAACGCTGCCTCGGTCCGCTCCAAGCAGCAACCGCCAGCCAGACTGCATTCAACGGGGGTGTTGCTTCGGCGCTCGACCGGTTCAGCCTCGTCGCGGTCGCCTTCGGGTTGATGGCGGACTATGACAAACCGAATGACATCCGGTCGAGTTGGCGGGCGGCCGCCGCCGGGCTTCGCGACCGCTTCGCCCGAGTGGCCAGCCACTGCGATCGCGACGGATTGCGGGCCTTCCCCGAGGCTCGCTCGCGAACCAGCGACCTCGAATCCCTGATCCGCGGCGAAACCATCGATGCTGAGCCCGAGCCGCAAAGCTCGTTCCAGTGGAGTCAGCTCTGTGATCGGGCGGTCTTGATGCGGCGGCTCGAGGCGGCGGATACGGCTCTCGCTCGGTCAACGGCCAGCGCAGACACCTTTGCCGACGAGCCTGAAGCAGTGCTGCACGAGGCCGAGATCGTCGCGGCTCTCGGCAGGCTGATCGTTCAGGAGGCCTTTGTCGACTGGGATGACGAGACCTACCGCGGCTATGCCGAGACGATGCAGCGGGAGGCGAAAACGCTGCGGAAGGCTGTGAACGAGGGCGACTACGATACCGCCCGCATCGCCGCCAAGGCCGTCAGCCAAGCCTGTTCGACCTGCCACGAAGATTATCGCTGACCCTCCCCAGATCAAGCAGATCAGGCAGATTAGGCCGATCACTCGGATCAATAGCGGCTTTCGAAGCCGGCAAAGCCGCCGTGGATGATCGACTCAGAGCCGGCGGCAATGCCCTCAAGGGTCATCGCCGTCGAGGGAATGGTCGCCGGCCATCCCCCGTCGGCCTGGGCGATGTTCCCGACGCCGACCACGCGGTAGCCCATCCAGAGGCTCCAGCGGTCTGTCAGGTCCCAGGCGACCGAGGTGTCGACCGAACCGAGCCAGGAGAAAACCCCGAGGGTTGAACGGACGTCGGCTGTCGTCGTGCCTGCAGTCGAGCTCGTGGTGAGGCTGCTGATGGCGTTGCCGGCCAGCAGAAACTTCGGCACGACCGCCAGACGGAACCGCGGGGCAAAGGCCCAGTCAAAGCGGCTGCCGACCTGGCCGCCGAACAGATTGTTGTTGGTTGTCACATCGACTTCGACGTCGCCCGGGACGGCAATCAGCGTCAGGTCGTCTTCGAGTTGAAAGAAACGGAAGCCCGCAAGCCACATCCAGTTGACCCGGCGTTCGCCGGCGTGAAACTCGGGCCGATCACCGAGC
>CAZIQV010000145.1:0-5613 GCA_964541275.1 uncultured Chitinophagaceae bacterium
CTGCCTTGTACGACTCGCTCTTGGACGAACTTGAAGACGACGTGGTCAGCCGCCCGCAGGAGGTCGAGGAACTTGGCAACAAGGTTGCCGACGACGAAGAAGCTGACGCGATCCTCGAGCATGACGTCGACGGGGCGAATCTGGCAGAAGGCGACGGAGACGAGGAACTCTCAGCGGCAAGCGGCGGCACGGCGAAAGCGTCTGCCGGTGATGCCAACGAAACCGCCGATGCTGAAAACGAAGAGAGCATCGCCGAACAGGTCGAAAACTGGTCGGATGACCCGGTGCGGATGTACCTGACGCAGATGGGTGAGATCCCGCTGCTCACCCGGGCCCAGGAGATCTATCTCGCCCGGCAGATCGAAACCACGCGGGCCCAGTTCCGAGCAAAATTGCTCGAATGCGAATACGTTTGCCTCAACGCCTTCAAGGTGCTCGCCCGCGTCCACCGCGGGGAACTGCCGTTTGACCGGACGGTCCAGGTTTCGGTGACCGACCGGCTGGAAAAAGAACAGATTCTCGGACGGCTACCGCACAATCTGCGGACGCTCGAGGTGATGCTCCGGCAAAACAAGGCCGATTACCGCCTCGCGCTGTCCAAGCGGGCCCGGATGGGCGAGCGTCGCAAGGCGTGGGCCCGGCTGGGCCGGCGGCGAAAGCGGTGCGTCCGCCTGATTGAAGAACTCGGCCTGCGGACCCAGCGGATCGAGGCGATGATCCCGACGCTCAACGGCTTTGTCGGTCGCCTGAAGGAACTGAAGACCAAGATCGATGCCCACAAGCGGACCAAGCAGCCGCCATCCGCCCGTCAGCAGCTGGTGGAGGAATACCGGGCGATCCTCAAAGCCTGTCAGGAAACTCCCCGAAGTCTCAAGCGGCGGATGGACGAGATCAACGAGATCTTCGCCCGTTACCAGAAGGCCAAGCGGGGACTGTCCGAGGGTAACTTGCGGCTGGTCGTCTCAATCGCCAAGAAGTACCGCAATCGCGGGCTGTCGTTCCTCGACCTGATTCAGGAGGGCAACGCTGGCTTGATGCGGGCGGTCGACAAGTTTGAGTACCGCCGCGGCTTCAAATTCTGCACCTACGCGACCTGGTGGATCCGGCAGGCAATCACCCGGGCGGTGGCCGACCAAAGCCGGACGATCCGGATTCCAGTGCACATGGTCGAAACGATGAGCCGGGTCAGAAATGTCGCCCGGCAGTTGCTGCAGGAGTACGGCCGCGAGCCGACCATCGAGGAGATCGCCGCCCGGGCCGGCACCCCGGTTGACGAGACCCGCCGGGTGACCGCGATGAGTCGCTACCCGATCAGCCTTGACCGCCCGGTGGGCAACAGCGAAGACAGCCACTTCGGCGACCTGCTTCCCGATACGGGTGCCGAGAATCCAGCGGTCGGCGCGGCTCAGGAGATGCTTCGCAACCGGATCAGCAAGGTGCTCAAAAGCCTGTCGTACCGCGAACGCGAGATCATCAAACTGCGGTACGGCCTCGGCGACGGCTACAGCTACACGCTCGAAGAGGTGGGGCACATTTTCAAGGTGACCCGCGAGCGGATCCGGCAGATCGAAGCCAAGGCGGTCCGCAAACTCCAAGCCCCGGCCCGCAGTGAGGAACTGTCGGGATTCTTGGACTGAGGCTTGCTTCACGGAAAACGCCGACTTCCTGTCGGCTTTTCCTTGGGTCCTTTTTGGCGACATCCTGTCGCCGGGTGGCAGCGGGCGGATGCCTCTGCTTGAAGCGGCGCGGCGAATGATCTCGCCGCAAACACGCTGCCGGCCCTGCCCGCCTCCGCTTCCGGGCTGCAAGACACGGCCCGGTGCCTGACTTACACTTGCGGCGAACGCATTTTCCCCAAGGAGCCTGCCGATGTTTCGCGCCTTCGCCGTCCTCGCCCTCACCGCTGCCGCCAGCCTCGCCATCGCCGCCGAACCGGCAACCTTTCCCCGGACGACGATCGACCTTGGCACCGTCGTCAGCGACCTCGATGCGTCGGTCCGCTTTTACACCGAAGGAATCGGCTTTCAGCAACTCGACGGCTTCGAAGTTTCAGCCGATCTCGCGACGTCTGCCGGCCTGACCGACAACAAACCGCTTTCAATCCGTGTGCTCGTCCTCGGTGCAGGGCCGACCGCCACCAAGCTGAAGCTGATGCAGGTTGCCGGCAGCGACCCGCGGAGCGGTGACAACGCCTTCATCCACTCGCACCTTGGCTTCCGCTACCTCACCATCATGGTTGCCGATACCGCCGCAGCCTTAAAACGACTCGAAAAGCTCGGCATCGAACCGCTCGCCAAGTCCCCCGTCAGTCTGCCGGCCGAACTCGCCCCCGGCATGTCCCTGACCTGCGTCAAAGACCCCGATGGCAACCTCGTCGAACTCATCGGGCCGACCCCCTGACCGGCATCGGCGGCTCAGGACGCTGCCGGCGGGATGATCCCGGCCTGCTCCAGCCGGGTGATCACCCGGCTGGCAAGTTCTTCCGGTGAACCGGCGGTCGAGTCGACAACAAGTTCCGCCGCGGTCGGTTCCTCGTAGGGATCGTCGATGCCGGTAAATCCCCGGATCTCACCTGCCCTGGCCTTCTTGTACAGGCCCTTGGGATCGCGGCCCTCACAGACCGCGAGCGGCGCCCTGACATAGACCTCGACGAAATCACCCGCCGGCAGCATCGCCCGCACGGCGTCCCGGTCGCGGCGGTAGGGACTGATGAAGGCCGTCAGGGTAATGATGCCGGCCTGGGAAAAAAGCTCCGCCACCGAACCGATCCGACGGATGTTTTCCATACGGTCCTCGGGGCCGAAGCCAAGTCCGAAGCGGGTGGCGAAGGCCGCCCCGTAGCGAGGCTCGAGCAGCGCCGGGGAGGCGGCGAGACCGTGCCGCACATTGTCGCCGTCGAGAACGAAACTGCGGTGGCCTCGGGCGTGCAGCCGGCTGTCGACGGCATTGGCAAGCGTGCTCTTCCCGCAGCCCGAGAGGCCGGTGAACCAGACCACGCAGCCGCGGTGGCCGGCCTGGGCTTCGCGATCGGCCCGGCTGACCGTGGCGGCGTGCCAGCGGACATCGACGGGCCCCGGTCGAGCCGACGGAGTCGGAAGGTCAGTCGGCATGCAAAATCCTTTCAGTCGGCGGTGCCGCGGCAGTCCTCCGGGGTTACCAGCCGCCGAGTTCAACTGTGCGCCGAAATCTGGCGGCGGTACCGTCAAGCTGGGGCCGTTCGATCAGCAGTTCCACCTGTTCACCCGGTCCATGCCGGCCGATCAGTTCAGTGCAGGTATTGAAGTCGGGCACCGGCTGGCCGTCGATCTCCACGACGACATCCCGCGGTCGCAGCCCGGCTTTGTCGGCCGCGGAACCATTCTGGACAACGCTGATGAGGCACTGGCCCGGAATCGGAGCCCCGGCGATACCAAGCTTGCCCCCCTTCCGGACATCGATTTCAGTCTCGGGCAATCGCTGCCGCAATGCCGCCACCGCCTCATCCGCAAAGCCGACCCCGAACAGGTCGATCCGTTCGACCCAACGCAGCCGGCTGAGCGTGGCGACGTCCCGCTCCTCAAGCCGAACGCCATGAACGCTGACCCAGGTCAGCTGCCGGAGCCGGATGAGCAGCCGCAGGGCCCGGCTGTCACCCTTCCAGGCTTCAGCGATCTCAACCCGCACACCGAGCGGGCCCGATGAGTCGAAGGTGGCGCCAAGTTGTTCGAGCAGCCGGCGGGCCGGAACCGCCAGAGCCGCATCGTGGAAATCGAGTGCGGCTTCGGCTTGCTGAGCGATCGCCACCTCGTTCTCCGCAGCAATCGCCTCCAGCCCGGCCTCCGCGGCGGCGGAAAGATCGGCATCCTCGTCGGCAAGCAGCTGCCGGAGAATGTCGACCGCCCGCAGGGCGATTTCCGGATCAGCGGCAGCCGCGGCCGCAACCAGCGGCGGGACCGCCTGCGGTCCTGCCGCCACCAGCTGGCGGGACGCGGCCTCGCGGGCGGCGAACTGCTCGGCCCCGAGTTGCGCAACAGCCGCCGCGACATCTGCGGCCGGTTCGCCGCCGGCGACCGGCGTGACCGCGGCCAGCAGGCCGAAGGACATCAGCAGCCGAACACCGCCGGCAACGACCGGTCGCAGGCCTCGACGCTGTGGCTGGCAAAACATCATGGGTCTGGTCGACGACTGGGGACAGAACCGAAGCTGCTCGGGAGCCGTCCGGATCGCGAGCTCCCGCCGGCGCCGGAGAAATCCCAAAACCCCTCGAAGGATTGGGGGTGCTGTCGCCGCCGATGCCGCGACCGGCGTGGTTCCCGAACGCTCACAGCACTATACCACCCGGGGGCCAGTCGCCCGCTGCCAGTTTTGGCGGGCTACACTCTTGAATGGAGCCTTCATTTCACGACGTCTCCGCCAGCCGCCCCCCACTCTTTCGGCCTCGATGCAACTGCCGATTCTCCACCGCACGCCGCCGAGCAATCCGCCGCTGCCGCTGCACCCAGACGACCTTGCTGCCCGCGGCTGGGACGCGGTTGACATCGTGTTTGTGACCGGCGACGCCTATGTCGATCACCCCAGCTTTGCCAACGGCCTGCTGGCGAGGCTGCTGGAGTCGGCCGGCTTCCGGGTGGCGGTGCTCTCCCAGCCCGACTGGCGAAGCTGTGCTGCCTGGCGGCAGTTCGGCCGGCCGCGGCTCTGCTTCGCCGTTTCGGCCGGCAACATGGACTCGATGATCAATCACTACACCGCCAACCGGAAGGTCCGCAACGATGACGCCTACTCTCCGGACGGGCAGATGGGACGCCGGCCCGACCGGGCCACGCTGGCATATTGTCAGCGGGCCCGCGAGGCCTACCCTGGCACGCCGGTGGTGGCCGGCGGCGTCGAGGCCAGCCTGCGGCGAATCGCTCACTACGACTACTGGAGCGACACGGTGCGGCGGTCGATCCTGCTCGATGCCAAGGCCGACCTCGTCGCCTTCGGCATGGGGGAGCGGACGATTCTCGACATCACCCGCGGCCTCGCCGCGGGCAAAACCGTCCGCGACCTCCGCGGTCTCCGCGGCGTTGCCTATCGGCTTGGGGCCAGCGAGCCGGTGCCGGCCGATGACCAGACCCGCGAGCTGCCCAGCTTTGAGCAGGTGAAGACCGACCCGCGGGCCTTCTGCGAGATGACCCGCGTCGCCCATCTCGAAACCAATCCCCACAACGCCAAGCGGCTCATCCAGCGGCATGGCCTCGAGGCGGTCGTCGTCAATCCGCCCGCCCTGCCGCTCGCCGAACCAGAGATGGACCGGGTCTATGCCCTCCCATTCACCCGCCGGCCGCATCCCCGCTATGGCACAGCCCGCATTCCCGCCTACGAAGTGGTCCGCGACAGCGTGCAGATCATGCGGGGCTGCTTTGGCGGCTGCACGTTCTGTTCAATCACCGCCCACGAGGGCCGGATCATCCAGAGCCGCTCGCGGGAATCAATCGTCGCTGAGGTTGAGCAGCTCGCCGCCGAGCCGGGGTTCAAGGGGACCGTTTCAGACATCGGCGGGCCGACGGCCAACATGTATCAGATGCGGTGCAGCCGGCCGGAGATTGAGGCCAAGTGCCGGCGGCTCTCCTGCGTTCACCCCATCATTTGCAA
>CAZIQV010000146.1:0-5602 GCA_964541275.1 uncultured Chitinophagaceae bacterium
ATTGGGAGGACGAGGAGACGAACCAGCAGGAAGACCGCCTGTGGCTGCAGACCATCCGACCGATCGCCGCCGGCGAACAGCTGCTGATCGACTACTGCTGGCCGGCCGACGCGGCGATTCCCTGCCAGTGCGGGGCGGCCACCTGCCGGGGCTGGATCGTCGATCCGGACGAACTCCACCTGGTGGAGGACAGCAACGCTGGCGGCGGCTGAGCCTCATAGCCGCCGTCGTCATTTCGGTGGTGTCTGGATACGGAATCAGCCAGATCCATATTGACGACGACCTGCGTTCGCTGCTGCGGAGCGTGCGGCCGACCGGCTCGCAGGCAGCCGCCGAGACCGCGGCGATCGACGCGGAGTTTGCGATTATCGATGCTGTCGGCGAACGGTTCGGCAACCGCGACCGTGACTGCGTCGTTCGCATCAGGCGGCTCCAGGGCAGTCTCTTCCACGAGCCGGGGTTGGCGGCCATCCGGGCGTTGGTGAGCCGGCTGGCGGAATTGCCCGAGGTCGAGCGGGTCCGCTCGATGTTCGATGTCCGGCGGCAGGGCGTCATCGGCGCGGTCCTGCCGGTCATTCCCCGCACCGCTGGGCAGCTTGATGCCGAGAGCCTGCGGCAGGCCGAGCGCCGGGCGACCGACCATCCCCTCGTCAGCGGCCAGCTGTTGTCAACCGACGCCGCGACCGCCCTGGTGATTCTCCGCCTCAAACCTGGCGCTGACCGCCCGCCCCGACTCGGGCCGGCCGTCGCTGCGATCGACCGCACGCTCCGCAGCTTTCCCATCGCCGGCATGGAGATTCAGCTGACGGGACTGCCGGCGCTGCGGCAGCAGGCAGCCACCGCCCTTCGCCGCGACATGCTGTTGTTCAATTCCCTCGGGCTGATCATGGCCGTGATCCTCTCGGCGGTGATCGCCCGCAGCCTGCGGTCGACCCTCGTCGCCTGCGTGCCGCCGGCGGTCGGGGCGGTCTGGGCGATGGGCATCCTTGGCCTCTGCGGTGCTCCGATCAACATTCTGACCAGCGTCGTGCCGTCGCTGGCGCTGGTGGTCGGCACCTGCGACTCGATTCACTTTATCGAGGACATGCGGCGAAGCGCACGGCGGGGTCTCGATTCGCTCGCCGCCTCCACCGGCGCGGTCCGCCGGGTCGGCACCGCCTGCGGCCTGACAAGCCTCGTCACCGCGATCGGCTTTGCGTCGCTGGCGGCGGCCCGGATCGAAGCGGTGCGGACCTTCGGCATCGCCGCCGCGGCGGGAGCGATCGCCAGCTTTGCCGCCGTGACCCTGCTGACGCCGCTGCTGGCCTCCACCAGCTTCTGCCGGGGGCTGCGACTCGGTCGCTCCTGGCGGCCGGCCGGCCGCCTCGCCGGGACGCTGACCGCCATCTCAATTCGCCACGCCCGGCCGATCGCAGCAGCCGGCCTGATCGGCACGCTGCTGCTCACCCTGCTGGGAACGGGTGTCGATGCCGACAACCGGGTCATCGACGCCCTGCCGAGGCGGGCCGAGGCGGCGGCGGCCCTGCAGGCGGTCGATGCCGAATTCGGCGGGGTGATGGGGGTCGATATCGTTGTCCACTGGCCGGTGTCGATCGACTGGCGAGACCAGGTGGTGATCGATCGGCTGCGGCAAATACACGCGATCATCGAATCGGCCGATGCGACCAGCCGCCCGCTCTCCCTCGCCGCCGTGGCGGCCGGCCTGCCCCCACGGGCCCGCCAGCGGCTGCCGGCGGCCGCGGTCGACGAACTGATCGATCCAGCCGCCCGGATGGCAATTGTCCGAGCCCGGGTGAGCGATGCCGGCAGCCGGCACCTCGAGGCTGTCTACGGCGACATTGAGCAGCAGCTCGATCACTTGGCCGAGGCCCATCCCGGTTGGCGGTTCGACCTCGCCGGCATGTCGGTCATCTCGGCCCGCAACATCCGGCAACTGGTCCGCGACCTCGGGGGCAGCCTGCTGTTGGAAGTGATCGTGATCGGGACGATCCTCGCCCTCGCCTTCCGCTCGCCCGTGGCCGGGCTCGTCAGCCTGATTCCGAATGTCTTTCCGCTGGCGGTGATTGCCGCCGCGTTGGTGCTCACCGGCCGATCGCTCGACCCGGCGACAGTGATCGTCTTCAACGTCTGCCTCGGCCTCGCCGTCGATGACACGGTCCATGTGCTCGCTGCGGTCACCCGCCATCGCCGCGAGGGCGTCTCGATGACCGGCGCGGTGCGGCGAGCGGTGACCGAAACCGGCAACCCGGTCGTCCTCGGAGGATTGGTACTCGGCGTCGGCTTTGCAGCGGTGACCGTCAGCAGCGTGCCGTCGCTCGCCGGCTTCGGCCGGCTGGCCTGCGCGGCAGTGGCCGCCGCGACGGTGGCCGAGCTGATCCTGCTGCCGGCGGTGCTGGTGGTGACCGACGACCTGCTCAGGCGATCGGCCCGCTGGGGCAACGCCTGGCGGCACGACCCGATCTTCGGCACTCCCCCGGCCGTCGCCCCGGTGCCGGGTATCACCGCGACCTCGGGCTGATTCAGGCTGCCTTCAGAATCTGCTCCGGAATCGTTCGTTTTGTGGCGAATCCTGAACGTCCGCGTCGGCCCGGAAAGGCCGTCAGCAACACGCCGCAGGTCCAACTGTCTGCGGATAAGCCATCCATCGAAATGGTGTTCGGCACGGATTCTGTTGCATTTTTGAGGTGCTGAAGAACCCTGAGGCCCCCGGCCGCAAGCCCGGAGATCGCGTTGCGCGGCCCCCGGCTTGTGGCCTTTGAAAATCCGCTGGGCGGAACAGGAACTCTGGGAAGCCCGACCCGCGAGCCGCGAGCCGCGAGCCGAGGGAATGCGGGGCTGTGTTCAAAAAAACGCGGTTTCCCTCAGCTTCCGGTTCGGGCCTCAAAGCATGGGCTTTTTCTCCCTGCTAGCGGTGAAGCCACGCCATCAAAACGTGTGGCAAGACGGAGCTTCGGCTCGTGCTCATTCGATAGCTCGGCAACCTGTGTGCCGAACAGGATTGCCATCCATGGCCCCTGCCCGCGAATGCGGGCGGACGACAGTCCACTCGGGCAACCTCCGACCCGCCGAGGGCTTTCGGGGGTTCTGATGGTCGCCGCCTTGAAACTGCAGCCCGAGGCATTCCCGTCACGCGATGCCTGGACGCCCCGCTCACCGCCGCTCCTCCAGCGGCTCAAGGGAAAGGCGGTGGAACCGGTAGCGGCAGTCATAGCTGCCGATGAACAGCGACTCGGCCTGGGGCGTCTTCCAATAGTCTGCGAGTGAAAGCCGGTTGGGGTCGCCCGTCCAATCGACGACGGTGCGGCCGTCGACGGTCATGCGAATCCCGCTCTCGGTGACCGTCACGATCACCTGCGACAGCTGATGCTGGCGAAACAGGTCACCTGGAAACGTGGTCTCATTTCCAACATTCCGCCCATCGATATTCTCGATCGCGGTGCGACGCCGCCCATCGGTGGCGAAGTCAAAGAGCGACACGAAGCGGCTGTCGCCCGCCCGCTGTCCGAGGATGAGACCATTCGGGGAGTCGAGAGGCTCCACGATCGCCACCAATCGGTACCGTGCCGGCGGTGCAATCCCGAGTTCCAGGCGGGCGGCAAAGGCCTTGGGGCTTGTCAGCACGCCCTGCTCATGAATCCATTCACCGCTCTTCCAGCACCGCTCCAAGTCGAGATTCTGCAAGAGGTTCTCGGAAGGCCCAAGAGAGGTTCGATCAACAGCCGCGTCGGTGGACGACATCGTGAGGTCCGGTGAAAAAACCGGAGGCAGCAGCGGCGTGTGGGGACTGGCCCGCACGTGAAAGTACCCCCAGAGTTCCGCAGTTTCGCCAGCCGCAGTTTCCGCGTTGATCCGATAACTGACAGGCGTTTCCCGATCGAAACAGGCGAGAGCGGCTTGCCGCGGGGCAGCAGTCTCCCAGGTCTGCGGAACCTCGACCCAGGGGCTCTGAATCGCTGTCTGGTAGCGGACCCGCAACGACGAAACCTCGACGCCATCAGGCCACGAAATCTCCAGCGTGACGGGTTCTCCTGGCTTTGGAATCGGTGGATTTGGCACCGCCCGAAATCTGGTGAAGAGATTCAACTGTGGTGACGTTGGCTGCTCAGCTGGTTCCCAGCCGAGGCGAATCTTTTGCTCGCGGTCGAGCCACGACTCACTGAGCCAGCCTCGATACTGGCCCAGGCTCATCACCGACCCGTCGCCGGACTCTGGATGCGGCAGGCCGACGGTATGCCCGCAGCCTTCGTGGTAGACCACGCAGTCGCTGCCGCGGTAGGGCACCCGCCAGCCATCGGCACTCACCAGTCCCCAGCCAATGCCACGGTCAGCGAAGTAGGTGGCCCGGGCCCCTCCAGAGGCTGCGCCCGGAAAGTGCTCGGTGCCATTGAAATTCCCTTCAAACTCAAACCCTCCGGCGGCGGGCTTCACGCGGTAGAAGTCATCGAGCGGCCGCCAGTTGATCTCGCTGAGCACGAGCAAAACAGGAAACCCTTCTCGTGACCCGGCACCGAACTGCAGTCGCTCTGAAGCCTCGCGGAGGGTGGCGAAAAAGATTGCGTCGGCATTGCCCTGTCGCAACTGGGCGGTGGTCCGCTTGGAGATCAGCGGTTCTGCCTCGAGGCGGGTGGAGAGCACTGACGCCCCCTGAAACTCCCGCGCGTGAAACTGCTCAATCCGGCGGCAGTAGTAGGCAGCCCGGTCATGCCAATCGGGCAACGGCTGACGATCGGCTGGCACGAAGTAGACGACCGTCACATCGAGCCGGCTGGTGTCGTGCTCGCCATCCCAGGTGGTTGTCGCAACCGCGGAAGCAGCGACCCCTTGCAGCAAGATGACTGCGAGCCAGGTTGTGGGCCTCATCGCTTCGATCCCCCTTTGCCACCGTTTCCCACACTGCTGCAAGAACATTGCTCCTGCTGAGCCCTCCCCAAGCCACCAGAGCTTCAAAGGGCCACCTTGCTAACGGCAGCAGGCCCGCTTCTGCAAAATCATAGGTCGCCCAACGGCGGGTTCACAAGCGTCGGCGCGCCGAGGGAAGCCGCGACCGTGATGAGTTCGCGACAAGTGGTGATTCTGAAAGCAACTCAAGGTGTTCCAAGGGTTGATTGCCTCCGCCCCGCACTCGCAGATAACGGGGAGAACTGTTTCTAGCGAGCGGGTTTTCACGGCGAGCGAAGACTGGCCCGGTATCCTGCGGCGGTAACCGTTCTTGAAAGTCTTCAGGAAGGCGCGGGGTTTCCCCGGCACGACGGCGGCTTGCTCCAGGCGAGACCTTGTGACTGGCCGGGGAGCGACACTATCTTCTCGAAAGAATACCAACCGCAGGCCCGCCCACCATCAGTTGTCAGCCTCACCAGTCGCCCCCTCGAGCCGTGGTGACATCGCGACGACAACTGCTCCATGTCGCCCGCCTCTTCCGTCGGTTCTTACCGCTCGTACCGCCCAAGGATTTGAACATGTCAGCCACCGCACCGAGTGTCCCCCAGCGTCTGCCGATCCGCTGGCTGGTCGCCACGATCGGGGTCGTCGCGTTGGCTGCTTTTGCCTGGTTCGGCTGGCGACAGCCCGGTCCGCTGCCGACGCCCGCTGCCCCGGCTGAACC
>CAZIQV010000147.1:0-5597 GCA_964541275.1 uncultured Chitinophagaceae bacterium
CCCGCCGATCTGGGCGTGCTTGCCCAATGCCGCCCGATCTGCGAGACCCTGCCGACGTCATTGCGGCCGAGGTCGATCAACATCACGTGTTCGGCCCGTTCTTTGGGGTCGGCCAGCAACCCGGCGGCAAGCTCGGCATCCTGCTGCGGCGTCGCCCCTCGGGGCCGGGTGCCGGCGAGCGGCCGCACGGTCACCCGGCTGTCGACAACTCGCACCATGATCTCCGGCGAACTGCCGACCAGCGTTGCGGTCGGGGTGCGCAGCAGAAACATGAAAGGGCTCGGGTTGACCACTCGCAGCGTCCGGTAGAGCTCCAGCGGCGGCTCGCTGAACGGGACGGCGAGTCGTCGGCTCAGCACGACCTGAAAAATATCTCCGGCGTGGATGGCGTCGATCGCCCGGGTGACCGCCTGTTCGAAGTCTTCCCGGCTGCGATTGGCCACCGGGGCCGCGCCGTCGCTGGCGGCCGGCTCGCGGCGGCTGCCGATGTCGCACAGCGGCGGCCAGTCGGAGTCGGCCTGCAGCTGGTCGATCGTTGCGTCGACCCGGGCGGCGGCGGCGGCGTACGCGGCGGTGAGGGCGTCGTCGTCGGCGGCGTCAACCCGGGCCAGCACCACCACGTCGATGCTCTTGGAGACATGGTCGAAGACGACCAGCCGGTCGTAGAACGCGAAGCAGATATCGGGCAGCTGCAGATCGTCGGCCGGCACGTTCGGCAGGTGCTCGACATACCGGACGGCATCGTAGGCGGCGTAGCCAATCGCGCCGCTGGTGAAAGGCGGCAGGTCGTCGAGGCGGGCCGGCTGGTACGCAGCCATCTGCCGCTCAAGCTCCGCGAGCGGGTCGTCGACTGCGAAGGTTTCGGGAGTTCCGGGATCGCGGCTGATCGTCACCTCGCGGCCGCGAGCCTCGAACCGCAGAAACGGCTCCGCCCCCAGAAAGCTGTAGCGGCCGACCTTTTCGCCGCCGATGACGCTCTCGAAGAGGCAGCCGTCACTGCCGGCGTCGATCCGGGCGAAGGCCGAGAGCGGCGTCAGGCTGTCGGCGAAAATCCGGCGGTAGACCGGCACAACCGACGCTGACCGAGAGAGCCGGGCAAACGTTTCTCGGTCGGGGAAGTGGGGCATGGGGCGGAGGGGGGTCAGAACCCGGCGTCGGCCGCAGCAGTCGCGACGGTGAGAATGTAGCAGACCGCGGAAAATGTCTGCCAACCGCCCGGCGGGCAACCGGTCCGGCGGCGGCAGCCCAGCCCCTGCCGGCATGCTGTCCCCGGGCAGCAACTGCTATGATGCCGGTGGGTGCGGACTGGCCATCATCTCCGCCGTTTCCCTGTCGGTTCGTCGAGGCGAATCATGCGGTGCCAGCAGTGCGACAAACAGGCGATGTTTCACATCACCGAACTTGAATCGGGCGAGGTGCGGGAACTGCACCTCTGCGAGGACCATGCCAGGGTCTACCTCAACCAATCGGAGTCATCCCCGCAACAGGCCGAATCGTCCGGGCCGCTCGGTGTCGCCCAGACGGCGGAAGAGCTTTCGCAGCTCGACCAAAAAGTCTGCAGCATGTGCGACATCAGTTTTTTCGAGTTTCGGAATCAGGGGCGGCTTGGCTGTCCGCACGACTATGTCGAGTTCGAACGCGAACTCGAGCCCCTGATCGCCAACATTCACGGCGCGATTGAGCACACCGGAAGGCGTCCGCAGCGGCCGGCGGGCAGCGAGCTTCCCGAATCGACCGAATCACTGACCCGGGTGATCGGTTTGCGGAAGGAGATCCGCGAGGCGATTGACCGGGAGGAGTACGAGCGGGCCGGCAGCCTCCGCGACGAAATTCAACAACTGCTGGGCCGCTGGAACGCCGGCGAACAGCCCGCCAACGGCAGCGACTCGGTTGAGCCGACGGGAACACCCTCGCAACCATGATGAAACTCGATTCATTGACGACGACGATCGGCGAGTGGCTCCGGGGCACCGGTCCGGAGTCGGACATCGTGATGAGCAGCCGGGTACGGCTGGCACGGAACCTGCCGCAATATCCGTTTGTCGGCCGGGCATCGGAGCAGGAACGGGGCGAGATCGAGCAGTTTCTTCGCAGCCGGCTGCTGGGGCTGCCCTCGCCCACGCCGCTGGAGTACGTCGATGTCGGCGGCCTCGACGACCTCGACCGCCAGTTTCTCGTCGAGCGGCAATTGATCAGCCGGGAGCATGCCGAGGGGACCGGCTCGCGGGGGGTGGCGATCGACCCCCGGGAACAGGTGAGCCTGATGGTCAACGAGGAGGACCATCTTCGGATCCAGTGCGTCCACAGCGGGCTCGACCTCGACGCGGTCTGGCGGCAGATCGCGGCGGTCGACGCGGAAATCGAGTCGGTGGTGCCCTACGCGTTTCACTCTCGCTGGGGGTACCTCACTGCCTGTCCCACAAACGTTGGCACGGGGATCCGGGTCAGCGTGATGCTGCACTTGCCGGCGCTGGTGATCACTCGGCAGATCGACAAGGTCTTCCGCAGTCTTCACAAGATTTCGCTGGCGGTCCGGGGCCTCTACGGCGAGGGGTCCCAGGCCTTCGGCGACTTTTACCAGATCTCCAACCAGACCACGCTGGGCAAGACCGAACTGGAACTGATCGGTCAGGTGGCCGATGTCGTACCGGTCCTGATCGACTACGAGCGACGGGCCCGGGACTTTCTCGTGAGGGAGACTGAGCAGAACATACACGATCAGGTGAGTCGGGCCCACGGAATCCTGCGGACGGCGCAGACGATCACCGCCGAAGAGACGATGCAGTTGCTCTCGCGGGTGCGAATGGGGGTGCTCCTCGGCTTGGTCGATGACGTCGATGTCGCCGACATCAATCTGCTGCTCGTGCGGACCCAGCCGGCCCATCTCCAGAAGCTCCGGGGTGTGGAACTCGACACCAAAGACCGCAACATCGAGCGAGCCCGCTTCCTGCGGAAGTATTTCGAGACCGGCTCTGCGGACGCCAACTGACCCGGCCGGGGGCTGTCAGCTGCCGGCCAGCTTGATCCGCAGGGCAGCGACCACGGCCGCCGGGACGAATTTCAAGAGGGCTTCGTCATCGGCGAGCGGGGTGATCTGCTTCAGCAGCGATGACGAGATGTGCGAATATTGGGCGTCGGCCATCAGAAACACCGTTTCGACGCCGGGGTCGAGCATCCGGTTGGCGAGCGTCATCGTGAATTCCGCCTCGATATCGGTCAGCGAGCGGACCCCGCGGAGCACGACGGTGGCCTGCTGATCGCGGACGAAGGTCACCGACAGTCCGTCAAACCGTTTCACGGCGACGTTGGCGAGCGGGGCGACGGCCGCGGCCACGAGGTCGACCCGCTCATCCTGGTCAAACAGTGGCTGTTTATCGGGATTGATGCCGACCCCGACGACAATCCGGTCGAAGATTCGGCTGGCCCGCTTGATTACATCGAGGTGGCCGAGCGTGATCGGATCGAACGACCCGGTGTAGACGGCGGTCCGGTCGGCGGCAGCGGGCACGGGCAAAAGCTCCGGGGCGGGGGCGGAGGCTGGCGAAGACCGGTTGGCTCCGCCAGCCGCTGCCAGTATCGTATCGAAGTCGTCAAAGCGGCGTCTCCCGCCGCCCCCAGCCGGTCGCGAAACCGGTCGGCTGCGGGGGATCGCCACACCTTTTGCCCGGCTGGAGCGTCCGCATCGTGTCGAAGTCAGTCCCGTTCATCGGCATGATTTTCTCGGGCATTGTCGGCATCCTGTTCCTCGCCGATCTCATCGCGGGCTTTCCTTTCTCGCGGGTCAGCCTCGCTGCCGACATCGGCTTCATTCTCAGCAGTTGCATTGTCGCCTACTTAAGCTGGTCGCTGCAGATGAGCCGGCAGGACGACTGACCGGCCGGTCGACAGACCCCGGCTGCCGCCGCAGGCAGCCTGGCGGTCAGGCGGCTCGCAAGATCGAGCCCGGTGGTCGGCGGGCGGTGTTGCTGCAAATGATTTCGGGCAGCGAGGCCAGTGGAGGCGTGATGACCCGACCCGTTGCGAGCCGCCCGGAGAGTTCGGCGGCGATGCGGCGAAGCCGACCCGCATCGGTACCGCCGGTGGTTCCGACGGCGTCGACTGCCACCAGCATGCCCGGCCTGAGCCGGGGCAGCCCGGCCCGGCGAAACAGCCATCCGCCCCGGTCGCTGCCGTGCCGGAGAAGTTCCCAGAGGCCCCACTGCACGTTCCGGCAGGGCCAATCGGGCGGGGCGGGCCTCCGGGGTCGGCCGGTGCCGCCGAACCGCGAGGTCAGCACGACGGCGATTCCCTCCTCGACCAGCAGGTCGGCATGCGAGACCGCCTGCGTTTCCGGCAGCACGGCGGCCCGCAGATCTGGAATCGCCCGGCGGGCCGCCCGGAGCAGCCCGCGGAGGCTCCGGCGGGAGGCGGCGGTTTTTTCGTCGATGCTGAGGGCCGCCAGCGGGACTTCAGAGGACGACTCCAGTTGCCGCAGGCTCCCATACCACGAAACGTTCAGCGAAACCTCACCGCCGCCGCCGGGCCGCTCTGCCGCGACAGGCCTGCCGTCGTCTCGCTCCGCCGGGCCGACCCGCACACATCCCGGCGTTGTCCGGGGTTGCCCGTCGTCGCGTCCCTCAAGATGCCTGCCGCGACCGGGGGCGGCCGGTGAACTCGACGACGGAAGCGGGGCGCAGACGATGCAGACGGCGGCCTGGCGGGTCTCGGACACGGCGTTTCTCCGCAGATTCGAGCCGGCAGTTCGAGCCAGAGGCGGCGTTTCTCCAGAGCTACCGGCAATTCTCGATATCGGCGGTCCCGTCCCGTCGCTTCAGCCTGTTCGCGATTCCGGGGGCGGTGACGCGGCAGCCTTTGCCCCGCCGGCCTCGTTTTCCCGACCGGGAGCGGTCGGCTGCCGCTCGGAGGCTTCGATCGCGTCGAGGATTGCCGTGGTCGTGGCCGCGGCAGCTTCGACGGTCGGCCGATAACCCGCCGCCGCCAGCGTCGCCGAGGTGATCGGCGAAATGCTCGCGATTTTCCAGGTGCTGAGCCGGCGGCCGAAGAGCCGCACGGCGGTGGTGGCGATCGAGGAACTTGTCAGAACGATCCAGTCGCAGGGAAACTGCTGCAGGCGGCGGTCATCTTCTTGGCTGAGCGCTGCGAGCGGCCGGCTCGTGTAGGCGGCGACCTCATCGACGTGGTGACCGGCAGCCTCAAGCTGTTGCCGGAGGAGCTCCCGGCCTTTGTCAGCGCGGATCAGCAGGAACCGGCCCTTGCGGATCGAGTTGGCGATCGCCGCAAGAACGCCCTCGGAGCGGTAGCAGTCGGGGACGAGGTCGCAGGCGAGCCCGCGGGCTGTCAGCGCGTCGCGGGTGGCGGGGCCGATCGCCGCCAGCCGGGCGGTTCCCAGCGCCCGCGCGTCGCGGCCTGACCGACGCAGACAGTCGGCGAACGCCCGCACCCCATTGCCGCTGGCAAAGACGATCCAGTCGTACGACCAGGCGGCAGCGACCGCCGCCTCGACCGCCGCAGGGTCGGGGGCGGGGCCGATTTCGATGAGCGGGATATGAACGGCTTCGCCGCCGCGGAGACCGACTTCGGCGATCATTTCGTCGGCC
>CAZIQV010000148.1:0-5580 GCA_964541275.1 uncultured Chitinophagaceae bacterium
GCGGGAGTTTGGGTTTCTCGGTCGCTGGCCGACAAAAAGTCGGGTTTGTGGTCTGCGGGCGGCGGGTTAGAACGGAGGCAGACGTGGCGACCGCCGCTGATTGTCGCGTCGGACAACGTCATTCCGGTTGCTCCCGGGCTGAGGTTGGAAGCCTTGAGGATCGCAAAGTCGATGGCACTTCCCGCCGAAGCTTCTGTGTCAGTCACGAGCCCTGGCCACGGCGGGTTCGCGGGGGGCGACGACGCCAAGGAACGCGTCCGCGAAGCGATCGACATGGTCGATCTTGTCGGCAGTTACATTTCGCTGCGGCGGCAGGGCCGCAATTTTGTCGGCCTCTGCCCCTGGCATGATGACTCGCGTCCGAGCCTGCAGATCAACCCCGAGAGGCAGACTTTCCGCTGCTGGGTCTGCAACGTCGGCGGCGACGCCTTCAGCTTTTTGATGCGGATGGAGCGGCTGGAGTTCCGCGAAGCGCTTGAGCAGCTCGCCGAGCGGGCCGGGATCGATCTGCCCCGGGCCCGAGGACCGGGAGGCGACGTCAAGCGGCCCCTGTACGAGACCATCGGCTGGGCGGCAGCCCGGTTCAGCGAATGCCTCGAGACCGCCGCGGTCGCCGAACAGGCCCGGGTGTATCTCCACGACCGCGGCCTGACTGCCGAGACGATCGCAGCCCACGGCCTCGGGTTCGTTCCTGACGAGTGGGACTGGCTGCTGCGGCAAGCCCAGGCGGCCGGCATCGCCACCAGCCAGTTGGAGGGTGCCGGCCTCGTGGTGCGGCGGCAGGACCGCTCGGGCCACTACGATCGTTTCCGTGGCCGGCTGATGTTTCCGATCCGCGACGCCCAAGGCAGGCACGTCGCCTTCGGGGGCCGGGTATTGCCCGGCAGCCCCCCCGACGCGGCGAAATACATCAACTCGCCCGAGACACCTGTCTTCTCCAAGCAGTCGATGCTCTACGGACTCGACACGGCCCGCGAGTCGATGAGCCGCACCCGCCGGGCCGTTGTCGTCGAGGGCTACACCGACTGTCTAGCCGCCCGCCAGGCAGGCATCGGAGATGTCGTTGCCGTTCTCGGTACGGCTGTTGGCCAGCGACACGCCCGACTGCTCCGACGGTACGCCGATCAAATCGTCGTCGTGCTCGACGGGGACGAGGCCGGCCAGCGGCGGGCCGACGAAGTCCTTGAGGTCCTGATCGCCGAACCGATCGACGTCCGCATCGCCAGCCTGCCGCCCGGGGTCGACCCCTGCGATTTCTGCCTGACCGAGGGCCGCGACGCTTTTGAAGGCCTGCTGGCCGCCGCCGTCGACCCGCTCGACTACCGGATGCGTCGGGTGCTTGCGGCACTGCCCCCCGATGCCGGCGACGACGCGGCCCTCAGGGCGGTCGAAGGGGTGCTCGCCGTGATGGCCGCTGTGTCGCCGAAGTCGCCGCTGCCGCCATCGCAACGACAACTCCGCGAGGACCAACTCGTCGGTCGGCTTTCCCGCCGCTTCGGCCTGTCCCGCGAGGCGCTGCAGACACGACTCACCGAGCTCGCCCGCTCCCGCCGCGAAGGCAGCCGGCCATCCGCCGACGCACCAACCGAGAGTATCGACGCGCGGTCGCTGCCGGCCTGGGATCGCGAAGTGATCGAAGCGATCATCACGGCCCCGGGGGCAGTGGGGCCGCTGCTCGAAAGGCTGTCGCCTGAGGAACTCGAGACCGAGACCGGGAGGCGGCTGCTGACCACCGCGCACCAGCTCTGGGCCTCCGGTCGCGAGCCGACCCTGGCAACGCTGCTGCTTGAGCTGACCGAACCGGCCCTCCAAGGGTTGCTTGTTCAGCTTGACGAGTCGGTCCGCGACCAGACTCACCTTGCCGAAACCGACCGGCTGCATCACCTTGATGCGGCCATTGCCCGGCGGCGGGCGGAACGAACCGCCCGTCAGACTCTGCGAACCTTGAAAGCCTCGCCGCTCCAGCCGGACGACGAGGCGGCAATCCTCGAGCAACTCGTCGCGACGCGGCGGGCTGCTCAGGGCATGACTGATCCCAAGGAGGGGTGAAGATGCCCGGCTCGTTCCTGCAATCAGACCATTCGGCCGCCGTTGTGCGGCCGGCCCGGGCCTGGGGGGCGGTGCGAGTGACGTCCGGAGAAGGCGTGCCCAGAGTGGTACGCTGGTGAAGGAGAACCAGCCGATGAATATTGATGCCAACCAGGTTTCCGATCCCGCGGCCGACCATCCCCCGGCAGGTGAATCGCTCTCGGCCGCTGCCGGGCTGGTGCACCTGCACGACGCCGACCTGCGGGGCCTGATCGAGGCCGGGCAGACGACCGGGTATCTCACCTTTGACCAGGTCAACGCCTACCTGCCCGACGAGGCGGTCGACCCTGAAAAGATCGACGCCTTGCTCGTCGCGCTCGACGACCTCGGCATCGAACTGGTTGAACAGCTCCCCGACGCCCCGACCACCGAGCCGGGCGGCAGCCCGCAACCCGCTCCGCTGGCAGAGTCCACCGCCGCGGCGAAGTCGGTCAAGCCGGCGAAACCCCGGCGTGACGAGGTTATCACCACGCCCCCTTCAAACGCCGCCAACGATCCGATTCGCATGTACCTGGCGCAAATGGCCGAGATCCCGCTGCTTTCTCGCGATGAGGAAATCTCGCTGGCCAAGCGGATCGAGGTCACTCGCAAGCGGTTCCGCCGCGCGATCCTCGGCTGCGGATTCGCGATGCAATCGACGGTTGAAACCCTGCGGCGGGTTCACGAGGGTCGGCTGCCGTTCGATCGCACAATCAAAGTCTCGCTCACCGAGCGGCTGACTAAGGAACAGATCCAGGCCCGGATGCCGCATAATCTGGCGACGCTCGATCGGCTGATGGCGCAGAGCCTCGCCGATTTCAAAGTGCTGATCAGTACCCGCAGCGACCCGGCTGCCGCCCGCGACGCCCGCCGCCGGTTCCGTCGCACCCGCGGCAAGACGCTGACCCTGGTCGAGGAACTGAGCCTGCGAACCCGCCGGGTCCAGCCGCTGATGAAACTACTCGGCGGGATGTCAGCCCGGATGGACCGGCTGCAGGCCGACCTGCGGAAAATGAAGGCCGGGGAACTTTCGTGCGACGACCGTGCCGACATGCGGAAGGAATTGCGGGACTTGATGCTCTCGACCCAGGAGAGCCCGCGGTCGCTCCGCAAGCGGGTCGCGTCGCTCGACCGGCTGAAGATCGAGTATGAGGCCGCCAAACGCAACCTGTCGGCAGCCAATCTGCGGCTGGTGGTCTCGATCGCGAAAAAGTACCGCAACCGGGGCCTCTCGTTTCTCGACCTCATCCAGGAGGGCAACACCGGCCTGATGCGGGCGGTCGACAAGTATGAGTATCGCCGCGGCTTCAAGTTTTCGACCTATGCGACCTGGTGGATCCGGCAGGCGATCACCCGGGCGATTGCCGACCAGGCCCGGACCATCCGGATTCCGGTGCACATGATCGACCTGCTCACCAAACTGCGGGCCACCGCCAAACAGCTGCTGCACGAACTCGGCCGCGAGCCGACACCCGAAGAGATCGCAGACGCCGCCGGGGTGAGCCTTGAGGACGCCCGCCGCGTGCTCGACATGGGCCGGCAGCCGATGAGCCTCGATCGGCCGATCGGGGAGAGTGACGATGCCAGCTTCACCGAACTGGTGGAAGACCTCGGCTCGTCGAGCCCAACCGAGTCGACGACGCACGGACTTCTGCGCGACAAACTTGATTCGCTGCTCAAAACGCTCACGTACCGCGAGCGGGAGATCATCCGACTGCGGTACGGGCTGACCGATGGCTACACCTACACGCTCGAAGAGGTCGGCAGGATTTTCCGCGTGACCCGCGAGCGGGTCAGGCAGATCGAAGCCAAGGCGGTGAAAAAGCTGCAGCATCCGGTCCGGTCGAAACAGCTGGAAAACTTTCTCGGGAACGCCGCCGGCTGACGCAGGGGCGGGCCGGAGCTTGTCAGAGCCCGGCCCGCCGCCCGGCCCCGGTTGGCGGCACGCCGGCTGATTCCGAAGCGACCGGCGTTGTGGTAGGCTCGAAGCTCTCCCGGAGGGTTCTCATGGCCGTCGCCACTGCCGCCACCATCATCCGTACGCTGCATCGTATTCAGCAGCAACTGACCGACCTGCGGGGCCGGCTCGACGCCGGCCCTCGGCAGATCGCCGCCGGGACGCGACAGCTGCAGGCGGCAGAGACCGCCTGCGCGGAGTTGGCCGGGGAACTCACTCAGGCTCAGAAGCGGTACGACACCAAGCAGCTGCAATTGCGGTCGGCCGAAGCGAAAGTCGCCGACCTCGAAGCCAAGCGGAATACCGCCAAGACGAACAAGGAATACCAGCTGCTCGGTGAACAGATCGAGGCCGATCAAATGGCCATCAAAGTGCTCGAAGACGAAATCCTCGAGGCGCTCGAGCAGGTCGACGAACTCCGCGGACGGCAGCCGGCGGCTGCCGATCACGTGAACCAGGTGACCGCGACACTCGAGGCGCTCAAGCAGCGGATCGCCGCGGAAACGGTCCAACTTGAGCAGGAGGTCAACCGGGTGACCGGGCAGCTGCGGGAGGCGGAGAGCGACCTGACGGATGATCTCCGGGAGCTCTACCAGCGGGTTGTCAAGCACAAGGGCGAGGATGGCATGACAACGGTCGACGCCGGCTGTTGCGGCGGCTGCCATCAGCAACTCACCGGAAAACTCATCTCCCAGTTGCTGGTGGGAGCTGCCGTCATGTGCCGCAGCTGCGGCCGGCTGCTCTACGACCCCGACCAGACCGCCTGAGTCGAGGGTGGGCTGTCCCGGGAGGACCGCCCGCGTTTCCCGTGACCTGCAGAGGCAGAGGAAGGAGTTTGCATGTCTGATCGGATTCCCATGACCAAGGTTGGGTATGAGAAACTCAAAGCTGAAGTCGATCAGCTCGAGCAGGACGAAATGCCCAAGATCGCCAAGCGGATCGCCGAGGCCCGCAGCGAGGGTGACCTCAGCGAAAACGCCGAATACCACGGCGCCCGCGAGAGTCAGGGCATGCTGCAGGCGAAGATCAACCTGCTTCGCGACAAACTCGCCCGGGCCGTCCTCGTCGAACGGCCGAAAGAGGCCGGCGACGAGGTGGTCTTTGGGGCGACGGTGCTCGTCAAAGATCTGGAGTTTGGCGACGAGGAGACCTTCGTCCTCGTCGGCGCTGGGGAAGAGGACTATGACGCCGGCAAGATCAACGTCGCCAGCCCGCTCGCCCAGGGCCTGATGGGCAGCAAGGTGGGCCAGAAGGTCGAAATCGACGTACCAGCCGGCACGATGAAATTTGAAATCCTCGAGGTGCGGTTCGAGGACTGACTTTACGGAAAGCTCGGGCATCGTGCCCGACTTTCCTTGGGCGGGTTGATGGAAAGCCAAGGTTTCCATCAATCCGCTGGTGCTCATTGGCGGCATCTTGCCGCCGGGTGGCAGTGGGTCGGTTCACTGACGCGAAAGCTCGGGCCTCCTGCCCGACTTTCCTGGGGCGTATTGATGGAAAGCCGAGGTTTCCGTCAATCCGCTGGTTCTCGTTGGCGACATCCTGTCGCCGGGTGG
>CAZIQV010000149.1:0-5562 GCA_964541275.1 uncultured Chitinophagaceae bacterium
ATACGTCGTCAGCACGAGGTCGTGCTCGCCCACCGTCTCGCTGGCGTCGATCCGCTCCTGCCCCGTGTAGTTGAGCAGCCGCAGCTGCGGGGCGAACCGTCGGGCTTCCTCCATCCAGTTGAAGATCAGGCTCTTGGGCACGACGACCAGCGACGGCCGGGCCGCCAGGCCGGCTTCGCGGACGACCTGCTGTCGGCGGACAAACAGGGCGAGCACCTGAATCGTCTTTCCGAGGCCCATGTCATCGGCCAGGCATCCGCTCAGGCCCAGCCGCTCAAGAAAGCTGAGCCAACCGAGTCCCTCGCGCTGGTAGTGCCGCAGGGTGCCCTCGAAACCAGCCGGCTCGTTCTCGGGCTCGGGGCGGCCCCCGGCGGCGAGCTCATCGCGAATTGCCGCAAAGGCGTCGTCGACCTGCGACTGTGGCATGCTGGCGATCAGGGCGTCGAGCAGGGCGGCCTGCATGCGGCTGTATCGCAGCCGGCCCTCCTGCTGGTCGGCCAGGGCCAGCAACGGCTCGAGTTGCTCGGCGAAATCGGCCGGCAGAATGCCCCGCGACCCGTCGTCAAGGTCGACTGCCCGATCGCCGCGGGCCAGGGCGGTCAGCAGCGCCGGCATGTCGGCGACGACGCCACCGAAATCGATCGAGCCCGACAGCTCAAACCAGTCGATGCCGCTGGTGACGTTCCAGGCCACGCTGCCGGCGGGCCGGTAACGGCGGCCGGCCACCTCGACTGCCCAGCCGACGGCAGCGAGTTGGGAAACCGAGGCATCGAGCCGCGACCGCGGCACCTCGACATGATGGACCACCGCTTCGGTGGCGTCGGCGGCGACGGTCCGACTCGTCCGCGGCGGATTGAACCCGAATCGCGGCAGTGCCGCCAATGCCGCCCTTTCGGCGGACCGGTTCCGGCGAACCAGACGGCGGCGGGTCGGGTCGGCAGCTCCCCCGGCGGGATCGTCGGCCGCGATGAGCATGCCGCCGTAGTCGAACCAGATCGTGCCGCCGAGTTGCACTGCAGGACGACCGCGCCGGCCGCGACGGCGGGGACGGCCAATCGCAGCCTCGGGATCGGCCGCATCGGCCCCGGCCGCGGCGACAGCGGCCGCCGGCGAGTCATCGAGCACAAGTTTTGGCTGCGGCCGACCCGACTCGACCTGCCAGCCGGTCCAGCCGGGGAGATCGAGCCGAGGCACGTCGGCGAGGCCGGCAAGCCGCTCGATCAGTCCGTCGATTTGCGATCCGGCCAGTTCGATCGGTCCTCGGCGGTCGAACTGTTCCATCCAGCCGCGAATCCCCGCGGGCTCGTCCTCTTCGGCGAGGCTCGGCCGCTCATCGTCGCTGCCGGAGGCGACCACCAGCCGGGCCAGCCGATCACCGAGGACGAGAAAACCCGCCCTGAGGATCAGCCGCGGCGCCTGGAGTGAGCGGCGCTCGCTGCCGCGGACCAGAAGGCCGTTGAGGCTCGCTTTTTTGGGCCGGACAAGCTTCTCTCGGCCGGTGGCCAGATCGTGTTCGAGGCAGGCCGCCAGACCGCTGTCATCACCGGGTTCGACCACCAGGGCAAACTCCCAGGGCCGCCCGGCATCCCAGACCAGCGGCACCACCGTCTCGGGTGCCCGCCGCGGTTCCGGCTGCAGCGCCAGCCGACCCTCCTCGCAGAGCATCGCCAGATCGCGGGCGGCCGACTGCCGGCTGAGGACGAATCGACTCATCGTCCGTCGCTCCAGCGGTCCGCCTCCATGGTGCCCGGCGTCGGCCAGCGTGCCGGCGAGGGCCGCCAGCACCCGCTGCTCGTCGGCATCGAACTGACTGAAGGCGACATCCTGCGGGCCGATGGTGATCGGCTTGGGCCGGCCGCTGGGCTGCCCGGATTCGTCGAGACCCATCCGGCAGGGGACGACCACGACAACCTGCTGATCGGCAGTGGCCGGGTCGAGCAGAAACATCAGCGTCCCGGTCGCCCTGCGGAGCTCACCGAGCGCGACGCCGGCAGAACGGACCGCCGGCTCGACCAGCCGCCGTCTGGTCTCAAGCTCGGTCGCCCAGGCCGGCTGCCGGCTGCTCCGCCGGACCGTCTGACTCACAGGCTCAGCCGCAGCCGGCCCGGTTGTTCCAGCTTCGAACTGAGGGTGGGCAGCCAGCCCATTGCCCTCGCCCGGAGCACTGGTTGCGATTTCCGAAGGCTCGGCGGTGTCGGCTTCCTCGTCAGGCACGACATCGAGGGTGACCGGAGTCTGGTCGGCGATACCCGCGAGCAATCCGCGACGATCGACCTCGAGCAGCACGGCGGCGACCAGGGCGCAGGGCTTGCCAGCCCGGCCGTCGGGGCTGGTGCAGCGGCTCTCCAGAATCATGCCGCCACGGCGGTTTGCCGAGAGTTCAAGCAGGACCTCGTGGCTGGCTCCGGTGTCGTCGGCAAGCGTCGCCTGCACCTGGCCGACTCGAGGGCAGCTGACCTTCTCAGGCACGAGTTGGCGGGCCCGTCGGCGATCCTGGGGTTCAAAAAGATGGAAGAGACGTTGCTCCAGCGTGTTCATACGGGATCGATTTGGGGCAGGCGAAGGGATGAATGCAATGAATGACAGCCTCGCCGGGAGCGGCAACAGCTTCCGGCATCGCGCAGGCCAATCCACAGTTGTAGCCGAATCGCTCTCGGACTGTGCGAAAAAGCTGTCAACTGGACCGGTTGACTCACTTCGCCACCGGGGCGGCCGCAATGCTGCTGACCCAGCCCGCCGCTGCAGGGGTTCGGCTGCGAGCCTGTCAGCAACGCATCTGCCGACGCTGTCCGCCCGCGTCGGCCGCGGCGGTGGAGAGGCTTTGTCAGCGAGCAGCCCGCAGGAGTTGACCGCCTCGTCCGCTACTTCTGGCCCTGGCCCATCTGGAAGGCCGGCTTGCCGTCAAAATAATAGAGCCCCTCGGTCTTGATGAACTCGAGGCCAGATTTGCTGACCCGGTCGAGCAGGGCGACCACTTCTGCGTGCGGCAGGCCGGGGCCGGCCTCGGCGTCGTCCACCAGGAACCGGCACCGCCAATGATCGCAGAGCAGCGTCTGGGCAAACCCCTCCGGCCAGACCGACATGCCGCGGCTGGAAATCATCCGCAGTTTCAGCCGGTCGCCGTCGCAGGACTGCATGCCCTTGGCGACGTCCGCGGTGGTGCCGACATGCTCGCAGAAGACATCGACTCCCACGAGTTTCCGCTCGACCTGCGGACGGGTGTAAGGCGGATTGGTGTCGATCACGCTCTCTTTTTGACTGTACGAGACCGCCGGCAGCGTCTCGGGCTTCTGGCCCATCCGCGCGACGACCGCCTCGGCAAACTCCTTCGTGCCCACCTTTTTCGTGCTGACATCTTCCTTGTAGATGTCGTAGGTATGGACGCCGTCCTCGATCGTCTTGAGCCAGGCGTTGTGGGCCCGCTCGGCCACCTCGGTTTGGCCGATGTGCAGGAGCATCATCACCGAACCGAGGAACAAGCCGGAGGGGTTTGCGAGATTCTGGCCGGCCCGCCGCGGAGCCGAGCCGTGAATCGCCTCGAACATCGCCTGCTCCGGTCCGATGTTGGCCGAGCCGGCGAGGCCGACCGAGCCGGCAATCTGAGCGGCCACATCACTGAGGATGTCGCCGTAGAGGTTCGGCATCACCACCACATCAAAGTTTTCCGGGGTGTCGGCGAGTTTGGCCGCTCCGATATCGACGATCCAGTGCTCGTTTTCGATGTCTCCGTACTCGCCGGCGATCTCGTCGAAGATCCGATGGAACAGGCCATCGGTGATCTTCATGATGTTGTCCTTGGTGAAGCAGGTCACCTTGCGGCGGTTGTGGGCCCGGGCGTACTCAAAGGCGTAACGGACGATCCGCTCGGTGCCCTGACGGGTGATCAGCTTCAGGCACTGGGTAACGTCAACCGTCTGCTGGTGCTCGATACCGGCGTAGAGGTCCTCCTCGTTCTCCCGGACGATCACGACGTCCATCTTGGGGTGCTTGGTGCGGACGAATGGGTGATAGGCGACGCAGGGCCGGACGTTGGCGTAGAGGCCGAGCGCCTTGCGAGTGGTGACGTTGAGGCTTTTATAGCCGCCTCCCTGCGGGGTCGTGATCGGAGCCTTGAGAAAGACTTTCGTTCGCAGGATCGACTCAAACGCCTCCGGGGCGATGCCTGCGGCGTTGCCCTTGAGATACTCCTGTTCGCCGATCGAGATCTCTTCAATCGCCAGGCTCGCCCCCGCCTCCCGCAACATGTGAAGGGTGGCATCCATGATTTCCGGGCCGATGCCGTCGCCCTTGGCGACGGTGATGGGGGTGGGCTGGCTCATCGTGTCGAAGTCTTTCCGGTCTGGAGAAGAGGCGGGAGGGAAGTCGGTTGCGTCGCCAGAATACCAGACGATTCGCGGCGGGCGACCCGTCAGCGGTTCAGCCGGCGGCCTTCACCGTGGTGATCAATTCCAGCACGTTCTCCACCGGCGTCTGCGGCAGAATGCCGTGGCCGAGGTTCATGATGTGCCCCGGCCGGCCACCCGCCCGGGCGAGCACGTCGAGCGTCCGCTGCCGCACCACATCGGGCGTGGTGTGCAAGACCGCGGGGTCGAGGTTGCCCTGCACCGCCCGGTCGTGGCCGACACGCCGCCAGGCGTCGTCAAGCCCGATCCGCCAGTCGATGCCCATGACCGTGCCGCCGGCCTCGGCGGCCAGCGGCAGTAGCGCGGGGTTGCCGGCGGCAAAGTGGATCACCGGCCCGCGGGCGGCGACTGCCTCGAGCACCACGCGACTGTGGGGCAGCACGAATTCCCGGTAGTGTTCGGGGCTGAGACAGCCGACCCAGCTGTCAAAGACCTGCACCGCGTCGGCGCCGGCGTCAAACTGGGCCAGGAGATAGCGGCTGATCGTGCGAGCCAGGCGGCCCATCAGCGCATGCCAGGTGTCCGGCTCGGTGAGCATCAGGCGTTTGGTCGCCAGCCAGTTGCGGCTCGTGCCCCCTTCGATGGCATAGCCGAGCAGCGTGAAGGGGGCCCCGGCAAAGCCGATCACCGGCAACGCCGCGTCGAGGCCGGCGCGGGTGGCCCGCACGGTTTCGTAGACGAAGTCGAGCGGGCTGACATCCTCAAGCTCGTGAAACCGGCCGAGGTCGGCGATTCCGCGGATCGGATTGTGGATCACCGGCCCTGCCCCCTCGGCAAACTCGAGGTCGAGGCCCATCGGTTCGAGCAGCGGCAGCAGGTCGCTGAAAATGATCGCCGCGTCGACCCCGAGCCGATCGACGGTCGCCAGCATCACCTCGGCGGACAGGGCGGGCGACTTGCACAGTTCCAGAAAGCTCACCCGGCTGCGGACGGCCTGATATTCCGGCAGATAGCGGCCAGCCTGCCGCATCAGCCAGACGGGTGGTCGGGGGACGGGTTCCCGCCGGCAGGCCCGCAGAAACAGCGAATCGCGGGCTGGGCTGGCCGTGGCACCGACAGGTAGGGAAGGTTGAGACATCGCGGTCAAGTATAGATCGCAATCGCCCCCGCCGCCGGGTCGTGCCGGCTTTGCCCGGCCAGGCCGCCGCGGACCGCCTCG
>CAZIQV010000150.1:0-5560 GCA_964541275.1 uncultured Chitinophagaceae bacterium
TGCCAACTGGAGAGGGCCGGCGACGGTGGTCGATTCTCGCCAAGACCCGGGGCCGGCCTGCCGTCGGTGAGCGGATCGTGCTGGTCGATCCAGCGGGAGCTGATGCTGACGAACTGCTGCTCGTCGGCCGCGGCGAGGGGGGCACCTGGCTGGTTGAGCCACAGGCCGACGAGCCGACGCCAGTGGTGCTTGCCCGGGTCGGCCGCGTGCCGCTGCCGGGCTACATCCGGGGCGGTGAGGCCCGGAGCGAGGACGTCGATCGCTATCAGACGGTCTTTGCCCAGCAGCCAGGGTCGGCTGCCGCGCCGACGGCAGGGCTGCACTTCACGCCGCCGCTGCTCGCGCAGCTCAGCGATCGCGGCATCGGCCGGGCGGAGGTGACCCTGCACGTCGGCCTCGACACCTTCCGGCCGATCGGCACTGAGCGGATTGCCGACCATCCGATGCACACTGAGTGGTGTGCGGTGCCGGCAGCGACGGCGGCGGCCGTGCGCGACACGCGCGGCCGCGGCGGCCGGGTGGTGGCGGTCGGCACGACGGCGGTGCGGTCGCTCGAAACGGCCGCCCATGACGGTACGATCAGGCCCTTCACCGGCCCGACCAGCCTCTACATCCGCCCGGGTTTCGCCTTTCACGCGGTTGACTGCCTGCTCACCAATTTCCATCTGCCGCGGACGACGCTGATGGTGCTTGTCAGCAGCCTCGCCGGCCGCGAGCTGATCCGGCGGGCTTACGCCGAGGCGATCGCCGAGGGCTACCGCTTCCTCAGCTACGGCGATGCGATGCTGATTGTCTGAAGCTGATTGTCTGAAATTGCTGCCTGCGGAGGGGCCGCGGCCGCCCAAGCCGCACGCCGGCGACCCTTGCGGATCGGCCGGCGTGCGGTGTCAGTGAACACAGGGGAGGTGGCGGTTTTTAGTGCGTTCCCCAGAACGCCTCCTTGAGGGTCAGGCCGCCTTGAACGGCGAACGGCCTGTTGACCCGGTTAAACCGCGGTTCCTTTTTCAAGTCGACATAGGCGCCGTTGATCGCCTGGATCCCGATTTTGCAGTTCGTCATCGTCGATGGCCGCAGAAAGAATCCGGCGACCGCCGGTCCGGAGACGAGCACACCTTTTTCGGAGTCGCTGATCCGGCAGCCCTGGATCGCACCTGCGGTTGCCGAGAAGATGCCGATTCCCGCGTACTTGTTCTTTTGAAAGACGCAGTCGCTGGCCCGGAGGGTGCTCGACCACCAGATCGACGCCCCCCAGTCGTTGCCGTTGCCGTTGCAGTTGTTGAGCACGATCGACGACGAGGTGAAGCCCCGAAAGCCGTCGCTCCAGCCCTCGGCCCGGCACTCGATGCAGTGCATACTGCTGCAATCGCTGGCGATGAAGCCATGGTTTCCGTTCCCGGGAACGTTTTTTCTTCCCGCCTTGGCGACGCACCGTGCCAGGTTGGCATGGCCGCTGCTTGTCACCTCAAAGCCGGCCAGCCCTCGGGGGGACTCGACGCTACACGACTCGGCGATCAGCGTCGCATTGCCGTCAGCATGGCAGCCAGTGGCAAAATCGACGAAGCGGCAGGCCGTCGCCCTGACCAGGCTTCCCGCTGTCAACAGCAGACCCGTCCCCGGCTCCTTGGCATTGCACTCGAGCGTGATGTTCTGGACCACGAACCGATAGCCATCGGAGACGACCAGACCATCCGCGCTGGCAAACTCCAGCACCGTGTCCTCCGGCTGCTTGCCGCCGCCCCGCAGGGTGATCCGATCGCCGGCAGCATGATTGAGCTCAAGCGGCGCGGCGATCGGATGGTTGCCGGCGGCGACTTCAAGCACCACCTCGGCCCCGTCCCTGATCTGGCTCGGTTCGACGAATTCCCAGGCCTGCTGAATCGTCTTGAATCGACCGGGGACATCGAGAATCGTCGGCTTGAGCACTTCGGCCAGTTGCCAGGCGGCACCGTCATCGGTTGCCGGGGCCTTGCCGACGACCTTTGCGATTGCCTCGTAGCGGTTGCCGTCAGCCGCGATGACGTCGTCGCCCGGCTGGTACTCCTGCTTCGGGTCGTAGCTGGCGGCTGGGGCGTTCGCTGCCGCGACCAACACCATCAGCAGGGAGGCAAGCAGGGTGGCTGCAGGCCGGGTTTCGTGTTTCGTCTGAAAACTGCGCATTGCTTTTCTCCAGGAGAGTTTCTGAACGTGTCTTCCTGTCGGGCACGTCAGCCCGGCGTGTTACTTCCTTGCGAGACCCGGCAGCCGAACCGGACAACCATTTCAAAAATTTTTTCCCCAGCCGCTCGGTCCCCTCGGGTGGAGGATATAGACTCTGCGGTGTTGGGGCTCATGCCGAGGCCATTTGGCGACAGCCCACCGGAGACTGGCTCTCAGGGCAACAACGATCCAAGCAGGCCATGGAAAACGACGTTCCCAAGCCCTCCGACGAAGTCACCGGTGATTGGACTGATCTGACGCCGACCTTCGGCCTCTCGGGTTCGGCACCGGAGATTGCCCCGGAGCGTCTCCAGGGCAGCATGATTGCTGACCGGTACGAGGTTGGTGAACTCGTCGGCAACGGTGGCTTCAGTCTGGTCTTTCAGGGGCGGGATTCCCGGGAGCAGCTGGAACGCGACGTCGCGATCAAGATCCCTCGCTACTTCGGTGAGCCCGCTCAGCGAGTTGCCCGGGGCGGAAAACTCAACGGGCAGCTTGACCACCACTACATCGCCAAACTCTTCGATGCCGGTGAGTTCGAGTACGACGAGCATCGGGTTCCTTACATGATTATGGAGCTGGTTTCCGAGGCCCGCTCGCTGACCGCCTACTGCAAGGAGGTTGAGCTTCCGCTTCGCCAGCGGCTGGAGATGTTTATCAAGGTCTGCGACGCCGTCGCCTCCGGCCACGCCATCGGTGTTGTCCATCGGGATCTGAAGCCGAGCAATATCCTCGTCAACCAGGCAGGCGAGCCCCGGGTCATCGATTTTGATACGGCCAGGGAACTGCCGGCGGGTGATCAGCCGGCTGCAGCCGGCAACGGACAGCCTCCCGTTGCGGCGGCAGGCGATCCTGGTATCTCCGGCGTTGTCGGCACGGCGCTCTACATGAGCCCGGAACAGGGGCGATGCGAGCAGCCAAGCCCTGCGAGCGATGTCTTTTCTCTCGGATTGGTGCTTTTTGAACTCACCAGCGGTTTTCCGCTTCCGGGGCCGGCGACTCCCGGCCCGGCGGCTGTCGGAGCCTCCGGGTCGCTGCTCCCGCAGCTGGAAAAAACAGTGAAGTCGACGGGACTGCTCCCGGGGCCGATCCGGCAGATCTGTCACCGCTGCCTTGAGGTCAACCCCACGCATCGCTTTGCCGATGCGGCGGCATTGGCAGCAGCCGTGCGGAAGGCAACCGAGCGAATCTCAACCCGACGGCGGATGTTCGGGCTGACAGCGTTGGCTGCGGTTACGATGCTCATGGTCGCCGGGCTCATCGGCTTTTCGATTCGACAGCAGCGGCTCAGGCAGGCGTACGCTGAAGCCATTCGGAAGGCTGCGGCCGCCTTCGGTTCTCCAGAGGCTGCCGACAGCGACCTTTCGACGCTCCTCGACACGGCCGCGGGCCGCTGGCGGGCATGGCAGGGCAGCGGGCGGCCGCCAAGCGAGCTGACGCTGCTGCGTACCCTGGGCCAAGGTCGTCAGACCGATTTGGCCTGGCCGACCACCGACGCGATCTTTGTCCGCGACGGCAAAAAGCTGGCGGCAGGGGGTCGATTCGGAAACCTCGTGCTCGCTGCTTCCCAGCAACCGGAGGCTCCTGATACTCGGCTGTCGGGAACCGGCGAGCGGTTTACGACGTTGATTCATGCAGCCGGGCAGTTGGTGGTTACGCTCGACACCGCCGGCACCCTCGCAAGTTGGCCGCTTGCGGGCGAACCGCGGGAACCTCCCTCACAGACGATTGCCCAACTTGCGCCGGAAGCTGACTGGCTTGTCGCGGTTTCCCCGGACGCGGAGCTGCTCGCCGCTGCCCGTGGTCAAACCCTGAAAATCTGGGAAAAAGCGACTGGTCCTGCTGCGGCCACGAAGCCCTTCACTGCCAAGCAGCCCCAGCCGCTTACACGGTTGGGTGCTGCAGTTGTCTCAAGTGTCTGCTTTGGGACCGCGTCGGCGGGGTTGCTCATCGGGATGACGGATGGAACGGTGTTTGCGGTCGATCCCCGGACGGGAGCCGAGAGGGAAAGGTTGCCGCGGATTGACCTCGGTAGCCAAGCCGCCGTGAAGCTGCGACGCAGTCGCGACGGCGGCCGTCTGGCGGCCTTTACGGTCGGCGGATCGCTGCGGCTCCTCGACCCTGCCACAGGCGGCCCGCTGGAGGTAGCCGTCGCGGCAACCCCGCCGATCTACGAGGCGATGTTCACTGACGCGGGCAGGCGGCTTGTACTCCTCAGTCACTCCGATCCTGGCACCGGTGAGTCGACCACGGTCCGCGTCTTCGACACGACCAGGCCGCGACGGCTCGACTTCCTCTGTGACTTCCAAGTACCGGGAATGATCAGACAGCTCGAGATTGCCAACGGCCGGGTCTGCCTCACCGGCGTCGATGGAAGTGTCCAGATCGCCAGCCTCAGCAGCCAGTGACGGTGACGAGCGTAAAGCAAAGGCTCCATCAGGCCGGCCGTTCGGCCCGCCCGCTCACGCGGTGTCCTTGAGCTTCCTGTGAATTTCTTCCTTTGCTGCAGACCAGTATCGGCGAACCGTCCGGACGTCGCAGCCGAGGGTCTGGGCAATGTCCGTTGGTTTCGCTCCGAGGTAAAACCGCATCGAAAAAGTTGTCTTCAGTTTTTCCGGCAGGCTATCGACGACTTGGTGGAATCCCTCCCAGTCGTCCAGCAGGCTGGGGGCGGTTGCGGCCGCGGCGGCCTGTTCGCTGCGGACGATGTCTCCGTCCGCGTGCCGAACGACATTTGTCGCCCGTCGGGCGACGGGCGACTGCGGACCGCGAAATTTTCGGGCAAGGTCGATGATTCGGCGTCGCACCTGCATGGCGGCAAGGTTGAACAGGTGCTGCTCTGATTCAGGCTGCAGGTGTTGCAGGGCTTTGAAGAGACTGAGGGAGGCCTCCTGCACGATGTCACCTGTGTCGTTGAACCCGTCACGAAACTCCGGATGGTTCCGCAGTTGTCGCCTGGCGAGCTTTTCGATCTGGACCTGACAGGCGACAATGACTCGGTTCAAGGCGTCCGGGTCGCCGCGTTGGAGGGCCGCGAGGTCATCGGCTAAAACCTTGGCGAGTCCGGCCATGCGATCGCTCCGCTTGTGTGACGGTGCGATTGTACCCCGGTGATGATGGCTGCTGCTGGTTGCGGCCCATCGACGAGCGTGAAACATGGAGGTGATACGGCATGGCGACGATTCCCCAGGAAGATGTCCTCGTCATTCCCCGCAGCCTGCTGGAGCAGGTCGGGATGTTTCAGGGGTTCTGTGGGGAGGTCGACCGCTATCTTGCGGTTTTGCTCGATCCGGCCCAGACCCGCTGGATGCCGCGGGCGGCCGCTGAAGAAGATCCGTCGTTTAAGCAGCTGATTCCCTACTGC
>CAZIQV010000151.1:0-5537 GCA_964541275.1 uncultured Chitinophagaceae bacterium
TCCAGCCCCAGAGGATCATGCCGAACTGGGTGCCCCAGTCGCCCAGGTGATTGTCAGTGATCACCCGATGGCCGCGAAACCGCAGAATCCGCGACAACGCATCACCGATCACCGTCGAGCGGATGTGGCCGACATGCATCGGCTTGGCGACGTTCGGGGAGGAATAGTCGAGCACGATCGTCGCCGGCTCGGCGACAGCTGCCACGCCGAGCCGGGCGTCGCCGCAGGCGGCCGCCACCCCGCGGGCCAGAGCCTCATCCCGAATCCGGACATTGATGAATCCCGGACCGACCGGCTCGGTGATCGGCTCAAACAGCGACGTGAAACCGGCATCGGCATTGAGCCGGTCGATCAGCCGCGCGGCGAGATCGCGGGGCTTCTCGCCGGCCCGCTTGGCCAACGGCATCGCCAGGGTCGCCGTCAGGTCGCCAAATTTTGGATCAGCTGTCTCGCGAACGAGTTCGAGCAACTGCGGAATGTCGGCAGCGGCGATCGGCAGTTCACCGGCAGCCTGAAGGCCGGCGGCCATCCGCTCGCGGAATGCCGTGCGAAAATCGGTGACGGCCACAGCCGCGGCAGTCGCGTCGGTGTTCACGCCGTTGATCCATCCTCGGCGGCCACCGGCAGGTCGACGGCGGTCGCGTCGCTCCAGAGTTGCTCAAGGTCCCAATAGTCCCGGGCGTCGGCGTCGAACAGGTGAACCACGACGTCGCCGTAGTCGAGCACGATCCAGCGACTTTCGTCATACCCCTCGATCCCGCGTTTGGTGTCGCCAAATTCCTCCTTGATGATCCGCTCGACCTCATCGGCCAGAGCGTGCATCTGCCGCCGGCTGGAGCCCGTGGCCAGGACGAAGTAGTCAAAAACCTCCGTGACATTCCGGAGGTCGAGCACGCGAACATCCCGACCCCGAGTCTCCTCCAGCACCCGGGCAATCGTGAGGGCAAGATTGCGACCCCGGGAGTTGTCGCGGACGGTTTGGGAGGCGGAATCGGTCACAGGCAGCAGGCGAGAGGAGGAAACCAAAGGCTGTTGCGGAGTCTACCCGACCACAGCCAAAACGGAACGCTTGATTCGCTCGGCGAGATCCCCAACCAGGTGCTCATTCCGACGCGGACAGTCGGCAACCACCGGGCTCGCCCATCACCGCCACCGAATCGGGCAGCCGATTCAGCGATCGGCCGGAGCTTCGCCCGACCGCTCCCTGAGGGCGGCGAGCCCGATGCCGGCGAGCACGAGGTCCGGCAGTTCGGCCACCCCTGCCAGTTCCCCCCGGACAGCCGCCCGCCAGCCACCGGTCAGAAAAATCCCGGCATCGTCGCCGACGACCCGGCGGGCCTCGTCGACGAGCCTGACAATGCCGCCTCGAATGCCGAAGCCGACGCCAACGGCAATCGCCTCGTTGGTCGACCGGCCGGGCATCATCGGGGGCACCGACTCGCCCAGCGCCGACACCTCGGGCAGGAGGCTTGTCCCGTCGCAGAGCGACCGGGCCATCAACGCCGGCCCGGGGAGAATCGCCCCGCCGAGAAATCGGCCGTCGGCGGAGACGGCATCGACCGTTGCGGCCGTGCCGCAGTCGATCACCACGCAACCGCGGTGCGCCGGCTTCAGACGGCAGGCGGCCGCCGCGGCGGCGAGCCGGTCGATCCCGACCCGGTTCGGCTCAGCCAACGCGATCTTGAGCGGGAAATCGCCCGCCGCCAGCCGTTGCTGGTGCACCGGCCGATGGCGGGTTGCACTGACACTGGCAATCGCCGCCTCGAGCTTGGCCGCAGCGGCGTCATACACACTGGCGATCAGCACGGTCGCCGCAGCCGGGGCGGCGGTCATCAGCCAGGCCTCGAACTCGTCACAACAAACCCCGTGGCTGTCGAGGTCGTGACGCTGCTCGATCTGGGGCAGGCCGTCGGCCGCCGGCCGAACGACGGCGAGTTTGATCCGCGAGTTGCCGACGTCGGCGACCAGCACCGTCCCGCGCGGGGCCTCCCCGATGTGATCATCCGCGTGATCGGTTTCCATATCCATCGCCCCCGCGTCAGCCGCTGGATGCCCGGTCAAGCAGCCGCGTGACGGCCGCCAGGAGGCGGTCGAGCCCCTGTCCTGTGACCCCACTGACGGCCAGTACCTCTCGGCCGGTCTCGGCCTCGAGCTGCTCCCGCACCGCCTCGGCCTCTGGCAATTCGGCCTTGCTGACAACCACCACTTCGGGCCGACCCGCCACCCCTTCATCATACAGCTGCAGTTCCCGCCTGATCTGCCGATAGTTTGCCACGGGATCGCTGCCGTCGACCGGCGCCGGCTCGACGACGTGCACGAGGATGCCGGCCCGTTCGATATGCCGCAGAAACTCGTGGCCAAGACCCACCCCGGCATGCGCACCCGCGATCAGCCCCGGCAGGTCGGCCAGCACGAAGCTGAAGTCGAGGGACACTTCGACGATGCCGAGCATCGGCGACTTGGTGGTAAACGCGTAATCGGCGATGGCGGGCCGGGCGCGGGTGAGCCGCGACAGCAGGGTGCTCTTGCCGGCATTCGGCAGTCCGACAAGGCCGACGTCGGCAATGACCTTCAGTTCCAGCGTCAGCCGCCGAGACTCGCCCGGCTCACCGGCGGTCGCCTCCCGCGGGGCCCGGTTGACCGCCGACTTGTAGTGGGCGTTGCCGCGGCCCCCGCGGCCTCCCGTGGCGGCGACGATCCTATCTCCCGGCCGGGCGAGGTCCTTAATTTCGAGACCGGTGCCCTGATCGATCACGATCGTGCCGGGCGGCACCCGCAGCGTCAGGTCAGCCGCCGAACGCCCCTGCCGATTGTGCGGGCCTCCCGGCTGGCCATGTTCGGCCCGCCACTGCCGCCGGTGGGCGAGGGCGGCCAGCGAGTCGACGCCAGCTTCGGCAAGCAGGACAACGCTGCCCCCATGCCCTCCGTCGCCGCCGTCGGGTCCGCCGCGGGCGACATACTTCTCGCGGCGGAAGCTGACCATGCCGTTGCCGCCGTTGCCGGCAGCCACTTCGACTTCAACCCGGTCAACAAACACGTCACAGCCTCGGTGCCCAGGACGCTTGAGTCACTGCAACTCTCGCGGCCGTCGTCGCCTGCCCAGCGGTCTGCGGGAAAAACTCTGCTGAGCTTTTTCCGAGCGGGCATCCCCGGCGTGTCAGGGTTTTTCGGCCCACGGTTGTCCTGTGTCCGCTGCCGTCGCACCCGGCGACTGATCACGACCCGCGGCTTGCCGGGCAGTTCCTCAACCGGCCGCGTGCTGATCGCACAAGAGTCGGCCAGATCGGCCCGCGACAGGCCCCACAGGTTTTGCTGACCAGTTTTTTCGCTTTCTCTAATCCGCTTCGACGGGGCCGCAGACAACCGTCGCCGGGCCGGTCAGGTGGCAGCGAAATCGACATTCACGCGGCGGCCCTCCCGGTCGAACCGAACAACGCCGTCGGCGAGGGCAAAGAGCGTGTAGTCCGTCCCCATGCCGACGTTGGCCCCGGGATGGAACCGCGTGCCCACCTGCCTGACAAGGATGTTTCCCGCCCGGACACGCTGGCCTCCAAACCGTTTCACGCCCCGCCGCTGGGCGTTGGAGTCGCGGCCATTGCGGCTCGATCCCTGTCCTTTTTTGTGGGCCATCGTTTTTCCTCGGTCGCTGCTTGCTCGCCTGCCTTTGGTCTGGTCCGTCCGCCGCTTTCGACGGACCCTTCTCCCGCGTCAAAGGATATCCTTCCGCTCGGTGTCGCGGAAGAGCCAGCGATAATTCTCGCCGACCTCGGCCTCGATTGCCGCTTCGTACAGCTTCGGCCCCTCGTGGCCAAAGAGGCCCTGGAGCCACTTCTTCAGCTCGTCCTTGTCGCGGGCCGCAACCCGTCCGGAGTCGTCCTCGGCCGGATCGGGCACGGTCGTCAGGTTCGGCAAAATGAAAGCCAACGCTCGCTGAGGCCCCTGCTGTTGGAGGGCCTGATCGTCGACCTTCAGCAGTTTGAGCAGGGCGGCGGTGCGGGCGATGGCGACCTCGTGAGCGAGGTCATCGACGCGGCCGGCAGCCGGACCGAAGAATTTGGCCGCCTGCTCGCGGCGGTTCGGCATGTCCGGAGCCTTTTCAAGTTCGCGGATGATCGTCGCAAAGCTGGTCAGCGGCGACTTGAGCACCTGCTCGGGCGTGAGGTCAACCGTGGCCAGCACCTCGCGGCGGCGGGCATCTTCGGCGGCGGACACCGGGCCGGCAACCGCCCGAATCAGCTCCTCCATCCAGCCGATCGCCTGCTCGCCGAGGAAGGCCTTGACGAGCTCCTCCCGCGCAGCAAGGTCCTCAATCTTGGCGAGTCTGGTTGCAAAGCGTTCCACCGGCAGGAGTCCCGCCCCGCCCGGCCAGACCCCCGCCTTCTCCTCTGGCTCGAGGAACTCTTTGAGAAACTCTTTCCAGTCGACGCCGAGCCGCCGCACACCCTCGATGTGCTCGGCCCGGGTCAACGCGGCGCGGCTCGCAGCCTCGAGCAGCCGCGAGCCGAGCACCCGCTGCTCAAACATGCCGTAGTGGGCCTGCTCAACCTCAGTGGAGCCGTCCGGCACCGCGTCGCCGGGATGGTAGAAGTCGAGCCGCAGGCATTCCAACTCTCGGCGTTCGTACTTCGGGGCGTGCTCAAAGTCAGCAACCAACTCCACCTTCTGCTCCCCCTCCTTGTGCTCCCACTGGAGCGAGTTGGTGAGGCCGTACACAAAGATTGAGAAGAAGTCGATTCGGGGATCGATACCCTCCCAGATCGCCACTCCCCAGCGTTGCTCGCCCGGGACCATCGGCTCCGCGCCGATGCTGACGCTGTCGTACAACTGATCGACGGGAATCTTCTCGCGGCGGCTGATCGGCCCGATCGCCGCCGGGACGAGACGATCGAGATAGTCGCGGTGTTCAGACAGCCCCTCATCGCGGGTGAGCGGCTCGTGGGTTTCAAAGAGGAACTGCGGCTCGAACAGAATCGGCAGATCAACCGACTCGGCTTTGGGCCGCGTCAGATCCTCGACACCCTCGTCGTCTTTCGGAAAGACAATCCGGCGGCCCGAGCCGGTCGGCGGCGAAGCACCCTCAGCTTGCAGGTTGCGAACCCGATAGAGGAGATACCAGACCCGCTCCCGCCTGACCGTGGGGCCGGGACCGGGCAATTCGACCTCGATTGTCCGCGGCGGCTTGTGGGCGAACTCGAGACACCAGACGTCGCGGAGGAACTGCCGACCGCGGGCCATGCCGATCAGGGTCTCGTGCGACGGCGCGTGGTCTGGGTCCCAGTCCTTGCCGCTGCCCTGGGCCAGTTCGTGCAGGTCGAATCGCTGGGCAACATCATCGACCGAACGATCGGGCGGGATCACCGTCAGCACCCCGCGGCCCAGCGGCCTGAGACTGTCGGCCGCTCCCGCGGCAGTGGCCGCCGCCAACAACAGTCCCACCGCCGCAACCGCCGGCGCGCCTCTCAACTGTTTCCGCGACTTTGGCATTCGACCCTCCGATTTTCAGAACCGACTGAACAACCGCTTCGAGTTTGTCGACG